>JANMAW010000572.1:0-1725 GCA_031360005.1 Rhizobacter sp. | reverse complement strand
CGTCTCGGGCACGGCCTGCCGCACGACCCGTTCAACGCGATCGTCGGCCCGCGGCCGATCGGGTGGATCTCGTCGCACGACGCGCAGGGCCGGCTGAACCTCGCGCCTTACAGCTTCTTCAACGCGTTCAACTACACGCCGCCGATCGTCGGCTTCGCCAGCGTCGGCGCGAAGGACACGGTGCGCAACGTGCAGCAGACCGGCGAGTTCGCCTGGAACCTGGTGACGCGGCCGCTGGCGCAGGCGATGAACATCACTTGTTCGTCGGTGCCGCCGGACGTGAATGAATTCGAGCTGGCCGGGCTGACGCCCGCGCCGTCACGCCTGATCTCGGTACCGCGCGTCGCGCAGAGCCCGGTCTCGTTCGAGTGCCGGGTGACGCAGGTGATCCAGCTTCAGGGGGCGGGCGGCAGCAAGGTCGAAAGCTGGCTCACGCTCGGCGAAGTGGTCGCAGTGCACATCTCGAAGTCGATGCTCAAGGACGGCGTGTACGACACCGCCGGCGCCAAGCATGTCGTGCGCGGCGGCGGCGCCGGCGACTATTTCGAGATCGGCCCGGAGCAGCTGTTCCGGATGGCCCGGCCCCGCTAGGAAGAAACCGGCGCCGGCACGTCCACGGCTTTCGGCAGCCTGGGTCGAGCACCGATCCGGGCGCTGCATCGGGTGGAATGCCCCGCGTTCACAGGCACTCGCGTTGCGCAGTGAAGCGCATCACGTCGGACGCGGATCGGGTTGTTCAGGCCGCTGCGGAAGTGGCGCGCCGACTTCGGTGTGCGATGTTGCATCCTGGAACAACGCGAACACCAGCCAGGCGGCGCTGCCGATGATGCCTGCGATGAAGAGCCAGTTGTAAATCTGGCGCAGCGTTGGGTCCATCAGCGCACCGAGCACAAGCAACAGCACGCCGTATCCGCTTGCGACGACAATGAGAGTTGCCAGCGGCAGCACGGTGACCTCGAGCAGGCGCCAGCGCAGACCTTGATCGCGAATGAGCGGGGTCGCGCGATACGCAGCGAGCCACAGCACGACGAGCGCACCGCCGTAGCCGAACAGGCGTGCCAGGTTCGAAGCGGTAAGACCCTTGTTGAAGACGCGCGTTGTCTTGAACAGGTCCATCGAACCCAGCGCCGCGCCGAGAGCCACCGCGACGATCACCACGATCGCATGGCGGGCGAGCCAGTTCCAGCGCTTGTTCATGAAGGTTCTCCAGATGAAGTTCGGGACTCGCGATTCGCGGCCCCGGGCGGCAGCAGACCAGCGGCCGGCCTTGCGGGGCGTGCGTGCCGACATGGCATCGCCGAAAGCTAGCACGGGTCATCGCTTCTGCCGCGTGGCGTGCGAGCGGCGCGCGCCAACGCGTGACATCTTCATCGATCCGGAGTGCGCTTCGTCGTGGCGGCGCGTCAGGCGGGATCCATCACCGGCGCGGCTACTTCGACCGGAACACGATCTCCTTCATCCTCAGCAGCTTCGGCGACACCACCGGCACCGTCAGCATCGTGCTGGCCACCGCCATCAGCAGCAGCGCGGTGAAGGTCTCGCTGGAGATGATGGCCTTGTCGAGCAGCACGTTCGCGAAGATGATCATGATCAGCGCCTTGGTCTGCAGCAGCCAGCCGATCAGCGAGCCCTCGCCGGGCTGCCACTTCAGGATCCTGCCGGCGATGTGGGTGCCGATCAGCTTGCCGCTGACCGACGCCAGCAGCAGCACGCCCGCGGCGATGA
>JANMAW010000560.1:0-11205 GCA_031360005.1 Rhizobacter sp. | reverse complement strand
TACCGGGCGGCTGCCTGACCGCCCGCCGTCAGAGAGCGGCCACGCAACCCGTCACGCGGCTCACTGTCGCGCCGCGACCCCTCGCGGCATCGCGCGTTGGCGATCGACCAAACCGGTCGCTGCTGTAACGCGGCTCTTACGATTTGCGCCGGATTTCGCGCAGTCGGTTTCCAATCGAAGTCGGTTTTCGCCAAACGGTGCCTGCAGCGGGCCCGATTCGCCATGGCACGGACGTTGCGCTTGCATCGGCACTGCATCCGTCACGTCGTCTGAACGCAGCGCCGGACCGAGCAACCAAAGGACATCGCTGCCATGCCGCTGAAGCACTCCGCCAAGACCCAAGTTGCCAGCCCCGCGCCGCGGCGCCTCCGGCCGGCCGGCCCGAGTTGTCGCGGTGGTGCCTCGTCGGTTCTGCGTCTGACGCAGCCCGCCGCCCGGCGCCTGCCCACCGGGCTGGACCTGTCGGACTGGATGAGCCGCGCGGCCAGCGTGCTGAGGCCGGTGACCGGGCCGCTCAGTGATTTCAACTCGCGCGCCAGCGCATCGGGGGCTCGATGAAAGCGACGATGTCAGCACCCAGCCCGGCAGCCGCGAGCGCCGCGGTACCGCAACGCAACGCGCCCGCGACGCCGGTACAACGCCTGCCGCTGCGGGTGCTGCAGACCACCCGCTCGCCCGCACAGCTGTCGCTGTTCCTGCGCCCGAAAAGCACGCCGCGCTGAGCAGCCTGCCGATCAACGGAAACGATTCGGTTTTGCGGACGGTGCTTACGTCCTGAGGGGAGCGGGCAGGCCGGGGTGAAGTCGAGAGCGAGCCCCGACGACCACTGTCCCGCTCCCCTTCTTTCTAATCGCCCCCGTCCGCCCGCTGCGGGCAAGCCCTGTGATCTGATCCCGCCACGGTGCGCGACACTTCGCGCACAGTGCCGTTCCAGAGGGGCTTTGCCATGCATTCGATTCGCCGTCGCGACCTGCTCGCCAGTGCCGGGGCCTGTCTCGCCCCCGCAGCGCTGTGGCCGGTGTCGGCGCAGGGCCAGACCGCCTGGCCAAACAAGCCGGTGCGCATCGTCGTGCCGTTTGCGCCGGCCGGCACGACCGACATCCTCGCGCGCTCGCTTGCTCCCGAGTTAGGCAAGGCCTTCGGCCAGACCTTCATCATCGACAACAAGCCCGGTGCCGGCGGCAACCTCGGCGCCGACGCGATCGCCAAGTCGGCCCCCGATGGCTACAACCTGCTGATGGGCACGGTCGGCACGCACGCGATCAACGCCGCGCTGTACCCGAAGATGCCTTTCGATCCTGTGAAGGACTTCACACCGATCGTTCTCGTCGCCGGCGTGCCGAATGTGCTGGTGATGAACCCGGCCCGTGCCGAGGCCTACAAGATCAACAGCGTGGCCGACCTGATCCGCTATGCGAAGGCCAACCCGGGCAAGCTGAACATGGCGTCGAGCGGCAACGGCACCTCGATCCATCTGAGCGGCGAGCTGTTCAAGAGCATGACCGGCACCTTCATGCTGCACTTCCCGTACCGCGGATCGGGCCCGGCGCTGCTCGACCTGATGGGCGGCACGATGGACCTGATGTTCGACAACCTGCCGTCGGCCCTGCCGCAGATCAGGGCCGGCAAGCTGAAGGCACTGGCGGTGACGAGCGCACAGCGCAGCGCGGCGCTGCCCGACCTGCCGACGATCGCCGAGGCCGGCCCGGTCAAGGGTTTCGATGCGAGTTCGTGGTTCGGCCTGTTCGCGCCGGCGGGCACGCCGGCCGACATCGTCAACCGCCTGCAGCAGGAAACCGCGAAGGCGTTGCAGTCGCCGGCGCTCAAGGAGCGGCTGCTGTCGCAGGGCGCAATCCCGGGCGGCGAGCCGCCGGCCGAGTTCGCGAAGTTCATCGCGGCCGAGACACGCAAGTGGGCGCAGGTGGTGAAGGCCTCGGGGGCGAAGGTCGATTAGAGCCCGCAGCGAAGGACGAGGGGCCCCGCGGGGTCGCGACGGGCCCTCGTGGCCCTTAAGGATCGACCCGCGCCGCGGTCGGCGAGTGCAAGGGCCTCGATGACCGCTGCGCGAGGGCGCGCAAGCGGCTATTGCTGGCGCTGGGGCGGCAGCGTGAACCCCATCTCGCCGAGTTTGTCGGCCACCAGTTCGAGCCGCAGCACGGGGCTGTCGAGCGCCATCAAGCGCTGTTTCAGCTCCAGCTCCAGCGGCAGCATCTCGCACCAGCGATTGGCGAGCCAGCCGCAGTCGTCCCACTCATAGGGCTGGCATAGCGGCATGGCTGCACCGGCCTGGGCGCTGTGCTCGATGCTGTGCTCGATGTTGCGGACGAGGTCTCGAAGCGCATCGCGCGTGAACGCCAGATCGTCCGGCACCGGCATCGCGGCGTCGTCTGCGAGCAGTTCCACGTCGCCGACCCAGAGCCCGAACTTGCGCTGCTCGGTGTGGCGGATGCGGAAACGCTGCGCACCGATACAGCGGATCACGATCAGCCCCGCCTGCGGGCGCTCCAGCTCGGTGATGCGCGCGAGCGTGCCGACCGCGACAAAGGCCTCGTGCGCGAACGCATCGCCGGTCGGCGCAAGCACGCCTCCGCTCGGCGCCGGCCGGCGCACTTCGCTGCCCTCGATGAGGCACACGACACCGAACGGTTCGCCGGCGTTGTGGGAGCGAGCGATCATGTCGAGATAGCGAACCTCGAAGATCTGCAGCGGCAGCGCGCCGCCGGGGAACAGCACGGTCTGCAACGGGAACAACGGCAGCTGCAGCAGGGTCGACGATGGTGTGCTCACGACCCGATGCTAAGGGGCCTGCCTTGACCCTGTGGCGCAGCCGACTTTGCGGGTCATCAGATGGTCTAATGTCGCGCGCCGGCTTTCATCAGACAGTCCATCTCACCGCCACACGCGCCTCCGCCGATGCCACCTCTTTTGAACGACCGCAGCGCGACGCCCGCGATGAGCCCGACGCGTTCGCGGCTCGAATCGATGCCGACGCTGTTGCTCGTCCTGCTGGCCTTGTGGCTGCTCGCCACGCTGGGAGTGCGGCCGCTGCTGCTGCCCGATGAAGGCCGCTACGTCGAGGTGGCCCGCGCGATGTGGATGGGCGACGCGCTGGTGCCGACGCTGGACGGGTTGCCGTTTTTTCACAAGCCGCCGCTGTTCTACTGGCTCGACATGGCGGCGATGCAGCTGCTCGGCAGCAACGAGTTCACCGGTCGTTTCGCGTCGGCGGTCGGGGCCTGGCTGATGGGCGCGGCGCTGCTGCTGGCGATGCGCCGCCGGCACGGCCCGCGCGCCGCCGCGATCGCGCTGGGCGTGCTCGCGACGACGCCGTTCTTCTTCATCGGCGGGCAGTACGCGAACCACGACATGCTGGTCGGCGGCCTCATCACCGCGGCGGTGTTGGCACTGGCGCGCGCGCTCGAGGAACCCGCGCGCGTGGATCTGCGCTGGCTCGTAGCGGGCTGGGTCTTTTGCGCACTCGCGATGCTCGCGAAGGGCCTGATCGGGGTCGTGCTGCCGGCCCTCGTGATCGGGCCGTGGTTGCTCGCGCAGCGGCGCTGGCGCCAGATGCTCAAGTTGCTGCACCCGCTCGGCCTGCTCGCCTTCACGGTGGTCGCGGCGCCGTGGTTCGTCGCGATGCAGCTGCGCTACCCGGGCTTCTTCGATTACTTCTTCATCGAGCAGCATTTCCGCCGCTTCGCGCAGTCGAACTTCAATAACGCGCAGGGCGTGTGGTTCTTCATCGTCGTGCTGCCGGCACTCACGCTGCCGTGGAGCGCCTGGCTGCCGGCGGCCGTGAGGCGTCTGTGGCCGCAGCACGACGCAACGCTCGGGCTGTATGGGTGGTGGGTGATCGCGGTGCTCGGCTTCTTTTCGCTGCCGAGCTCGAAACTGGTCGGCTACGCGCTGCCGGCCCTTGCGCCATGGTGCGCGCTGCTGGCGCTGGCGATTGCCGACGAGCGCGGGCATGAAAGGACCGGGCAGGTGCGTGGCCGTGCCTGGCCCTGGGTGATGGGCGCATCGGCATTGCTGTGCGTGGGCATCGTCGCGGCGGTGGCCTGGCAGGCGCCGAAGTCGAGCCGTGCGCTGGCCCTCGCGCTCGCCGCGCGCATCGGACCCGGCGACAAGGTCGTGATGGTCGACGAGTACTTTTACGACGTGCCGTTCTACGCGCAGCTGAAGGGGCCGGTGCTGATCGCCGGCAACTGGGCCGACCCCGAGTTGCCGCATCGCGACAACTGGCGCAAGGAGGTGTTCGACGCCGCACGCTTCGACCCGGCACTGGGCCGCGAGCTGCTGCAGCCGATCGGGCGTCTGGATCGGATCGCCTGCGGTGCGAGCGCCGTCTGGTTCATCGTGCCGGCCGCCGAAGCCGCGCGGGTGGCGGGCCTGACCGGCGCGGTGCGAACCTTTACCGATACGCGCACCGAACTCTGGCACGCACCCGGTCGCGCCTGCCCTTGATCCGCACCGCCGTTGATCTGAATGACGCACTTCATTCGCTACAGCGCCGTCGGTGCGCTCGCGACGGCACTGCACTACCTGGTGCTGGTGCTGTGCGTCGAACAGCTCGGGTGGCCGGCGTTCGTGGCCTCGGGCTTCGGTGCGGTGGTCGGCGCGCAGGTGGCCTACGCCGGCAACCGCTGGTTCACCTTCGCGCATCGCGGCGCGGTGCTCGCCTCGTGGCCGCGCTTCCAGGCGACCGCGTTGATCGGCGCACTGCTGGGCATGGCGGTCGTCGCGGTCGGGGTGCGTCTCGGCGCTCACTACCTGATCGCGCAAGTGCTGGCAACGCTGGCGAGCCTGGTGCTGACCTTCGCGATCAACAAGGTCTGGACGTTTCGCTAGACAAGACAGACGGCCCTTGGTCGCCAGCTCCGGGGCGAGCTCACGCGGCCCGGGTCGCGCGTGTCTTCCAGACCCGACCCAGCACGACGTCGGCCGCGGCCAGGTCGGCGTCGAACGCATCGCTGCCGAGATATGCGAGCTCGCGGATGCGGGCCGCACCGATCGCATCGGGCGGGTCGCCCTCGGCGCGCCCGCCGGGGTGGCAGAACAACAGCCCGCCCTCGGCCGGCAACTGCGCCAACCAGCGCTGCATCAGCGACCGATAGTCGGGTTCGACAAAGTCGTAGACGCCCAGCAGCGCCGGGTTGTGCGCGAGCACGCGCCGCCCGAGCGCGCTGGCCAGCGCGCGCCCGCCGGTGTGCTCGATCAGCCAGCGCTTGACCGCGTAGCCCGGCCCGAGCACCCGCCCGGTGCTGCGCAGCGCCGGCAGCGGCTGCACATGCTCGGCCATGTCGAGAACGATGTCGCGCACGCCGGGCAGGTGGTGCACATGCTGGTGGCCATCGATGAAGTTGGGTGGCTTGCCGTGGGCCTCGATGAACGCCGCGAGTTGCGCATGCACTTCCTTGCGCAACTCGGAACGCGGCAGTGCCCCGAGGTGCGCTTGCATGATCAGCCTCGGCAGGCCCGGCATGCGTGGCCAGTGCAGCGCCAGTCGCGGGCTCAGTGGCCGGCCTTCGGTGAGGTTGAGGTGCAGGCCGACATCGACCGTGGCGGGCAGATCCTGCAGCCGGTTCGCGTCTTCGGGCCAGTGCGGGCTGTTCGCGATGCAGGCCACGGCCGTCAGCCGCCGCGCACGGGCAAGCCGCGCGATGGCGGCGGAAATGCCCGGGGCGAGGCCGAAGTCGTCCGCGCAGAGCGCCAGGGTGCGCGTCATGCCCGCGGTTCGCCCCGCAACTGAATCGCCCCCTGCCCGACCTCGCTGCCGACGAGGTACACCGGCCGCTGCTTGACCTCGTCGAAGATCCGGCCGACGTACTCGCCGAGGATGCCGATCGACAGCAACTGCACGCCGCTGAAGAACATCATTCCCGTCACCAGCGTGGCCCAGCCGGGCACATCGATGCCGTAGACGAAGTACTCGACGACGATCCAGAAACCGAAGGTGATCGCGCACAGCGCGATCACGACGCCGACCGCGCTCCACAGGCGCAGCGGCGCATTCGTGAACGCGGTGACGCCCGTGAACGCGAGCTTGGCCAAGCGCCGCAGCGAAAAGCTGCTGGTGCCCGCATGCCGCTCGGCCGGCACGTACGGAATGATCACGTTGTGGAAGCCGACCCAGGCGTACAGGCCTTTCATGAAACGGTTGCGCTCGGGCAGCGACTTGAGCGCGTCCACCACGCGCCGGTCCATCAACCGGAAGTCGCCCGCGTCGACCGGGATCGGAACCGCCGAATTGCGGTTCACGAGCTGGTAGAAGATCGCGGTGCCGATGCGCTTCGCCCAGCTCTCGTCGGCACGCGACGCGCGCGCTGCACAGACCATGTCGGCGCCTTCGCGCCACGCCTTCACCATCTCGGGCACCAGCGACGCGGGGTGCTGCAGGTCGGCGTCCATCAGCAGCACCACGTCGCCGGCGGCGCGGTCGATGCCGGCGGTGAGTGCCGCCTCCTTGCCGAAGTTGCGCGACAGGCGGACGTAACGCACGCCCGGGCTCGTCAGCCACGGCGCCATCGCGGCCGGCGTGGCATCGCGGCTGCCATCGTCGATGACGAGCACCTCCCAGCGCTCGGTCAACTCGGCGAGTTGCGAGGTCAGGCCACCGAGCAACGGGCCGAGGTTGGCGGCTTCGTTGTAGGCGGGCACCACGCAACTGATCGCGGGACGGGAAGAACGCAGCGTGGGAGTCATGGACGATTCAAGGGACTGGCACGACTTTACGCTGCCCGGCGTGCGGAACGTTGTCGTGCGGCAGCATGCCGTTGCCGCAGTGCGTTGCCGGATCGCTCGCGCGCGGGCCGGCTGACGCCGGTTGCGACCCGCCAGTCGCCGCTCAGGACGGCGGCCGGCCCGCCTCTCGGATCAGACGACCACCGCCTCGTCGCTGCGCTTGTCGCCGCGGTTGTCGACCCAGCTGATCGTGATCTTGTCACCGGGCTTGGCGCCCTTCACTGTGAACTGCGTGAACGGGTTCTTCGCGATCGCGGTGCCCCACTGCGCGCTCAGCACCGTCTTGCCGTTGAGGGCGGCGGTCACGTCGGTGATGTGCCAGGCCGGAATCGTATTGCCGGCGGCGTCCTTGCGCTGGCCGGTTTCCATTTCGTGGCTCATCAGCACGCGCACAACGGCGCCGCTGCCTTGAGCCTGGGCGCGTATGCGCATCGGATCGGGCATGTTGCTTCTCCTGTGTCCTCAACCGCCACACCCGCCGAGCGTGACCTTGACTTCCTTCTGCGCGAACAGCACCCGGCCGTCCCCGAGGATCGCGACCGCCAGCACGCTGGAGGTCTGACCCATCTTGATTCGGGTCGACACCTGCGGCTCGACCGCGTCGGTGAAGTCGAACACACCCGCCAGCGTCGTCGGGTTGTTCTCGACCAGGAAGGCAATCCTCGTCACGCCCGGCAGCGTGGTGCTCGCGCTGATCGGCACGACGGCACCGTTCTCGGCGATGTCGGGAGCGGTGAAGACGATGTCCTTGCTGTCGACCGGCTTGGCGATCCCCAGCGCCTTGATCACCGCATCGACCGACTTGCCTTCAAACGCAGCCCTGTTCCACGCCACCTGCGCCTGGGCCGGCAGCACGCCGGCAGAGGCCAGCAGCGCCGCGACGGCCGCGCTGCGCGCCATCAGTTCTCGCCGGGTTTGCATCTGTACGATTCCTTTACGGCCATCTTGCCGACCCGGGACTGTAGAGCGGAATCGCGCCGACCACACTGCCGCGGTCACCGGCAACACCCCGCGTCAGGGATATCCAGAGATCGCAGTGCCCGGCGCCGTCGGGCATCCGGGCCCGTCTGTTCATCAGGCCGCCTGCTCGCGCGCGACCGCCGCCTCGATCTGCGCCTGCACCTGGCGCGCGCCGCGCAGCGCCAACGTGGCATCGAGACCGGCTTGCGGCGCGACGGCCAGTGCCACCTCGTCGAGCGAATCCGGGTCGGTCATCAGCGCATGCGCGAGTGCCGACAGCGCGCAGATCGAACGCCGCGGCAGTTGCATCGGCAACTGACGCGTCGTGTTGACGATCACGTGAAACCGCACGCTGGTCACCGCCGACGCGGCAAGGCCCCAACTTTCGCACAGTGCGGCACCGAGCGCATCGTGGCTGATGCCGAACTCGGCGTATTCGAGCATCAGCAACTCTTCGTCATTCGCGGCCTGGCCCAGCAGCCGGCGGTAGCGCTCGCTGGCGTGACGGAACAAGACCGCCTTGCCGCATTCCTCGAACAATCCCGCCGAATGCGCAGCCCACGGGTCGACGCCCAATGCCCGGCCGATGCGGCCCATCAGCAGGCCGCGCACGCTCGCGCGCTCCCACAGCGGAGCCAACTCGGGCGCGGCCGGGAAGACCGCGCGCAGCCCCACCTCGAAGGTGCCAGCCGCCACTTCGCGTGTGCCCAGATGCGTGATCGCGTGCTGCACCGTCTGCACCCGGCCGCGCAGCCCATAGAGCGACGAGTTCACTGCCTTCAGCAGCGCCGCGCCGAGCGCCATGTCACCCAGGATCAGCGCACTGACCGCCTGCAGATTGATGCTTTCGTTCGCCAGCAGCAGCGACAGTTTCACCAGCGACTCGGGCTGGGCCGGAACGTCGACGCTCAGCGCGCGCAGTTGGGGGTCGACGGTCATGACGAAACTCTCGTGTCGCGATGGCGACCGAGTCGATCCTAGGCCGGGCCACGCGAACCATCGCGTCGAACAGCCGGGCTTGCGCGGCGCTTTTCGTCGTCATCGACCGTCAGAAGAACCACAGCCGGCACACCGCCGGTGCGGCGATGGCGGGTCCGGTCATCGCAAGGGCGACGCCGAAACACGCGCACCCTGAATGACGAAAGGGCGCCAGGTCAGCCCTGACGCCCTTCGGATTGTGCTTCGGCCCCCACTGCGGCCTGCGTGCGGAACGCGAGCGTCGGCTGATGCCTTGTTGTGCTCGCCTTGTCTCCTCGGCCCCGTCCTGCGAGGCCCCATGTCGGTGCCTGCCGCGAGAGACGAGACTTTAGGCGCCCCGTTGCACGTCACGCACCGGGGTTTTCCCGGCCAACTAGCGTGGGGCAACGCCAATCAGCCGGCGGCGGCCGGGACCGACAGCACGACCTGCGTTCCGGCACCGATGCGGCTCGTCACGGTGACGCCGCCGCCGTGCAACTCCGCGATGCGCCTGACGATTGCCAGCCCCAGCCCCTTGCCGCCTTCGCCGGTCGCAGGCGCGACGTTCTGCCGGCTCTGGTAGAAACGATCGAACAGGTGCGGTAGGTCGGCGGCCGCAATGCCCGGGCCGTTGTCGCTGACGCTGACCCGCACGCAGCCGTTATGCACCAACGCGGCGAGCGTGATGCGGGCGCCGCGCGGGCAGAACTTCAACGCGTTGTCGACCAGGTTCGCGATCGCCCGCTCGAACAGTTCGATGTCGAGCGCCGCGAACGGCGGTGCACTTCTCGATCCCTGCGCGAATCTCGATCCCTCCGCGAATGGCGGCGCGCTTGTCGGGCCTTCCACAAAGGCCGGCGCACTCGTGGATCCTTCCGCGCATGGCCGCGCGCGCGCGGCGCCTGCGTCAAACCGTGCGACCTGCGCTGCCTCGTGCTCCGGCGCGGCGATCAGCTCGACGCCCTGCTTGCGCGCCCGCTCGGCAAAGCGCAGGCAGATGTCGTCGAGCAACTCGCCGGCATCGACCACCTCGGGGTGCAGCTTGAACTCCGGCTCGTCAAGCTTCGCCAAGTCGCCGAGCGACTGCACAAGCCGCGCGGCGTTGCGGGTGTTGCGCAGCGCGATCTCGACCAGACGCCGGTCTTCGGCGCGGGCGTCATCCGAGTCGCCGGCCCAGCGGGAGTCGAGCGTTTCCAGACACGCTACCGTCGCGGTCAGCGGCGAACGCAGGTCGTGCGACAGGTTGCTGACGCCTTCGCGACGGAAGTGATCGAGCCTCTGCCGTTCGCCCCATTGTTTGCGCAGTGTCGCGAGCAGCATTTCGAAGGCGCGCGACAGCTGCCCGAACTCGTCGCGCGTGACCGGCGGCAGGACGGACTGCGGGCCGTCCGGCAACCCCGCGTCGAGGCCGCGTTGCGACACCATCGCCACCGCTTCGGTCAGGCGCTGCAGCGGTCGCGTCACCGAGACGATGATCAGCACCGCCACCAGCGTCGTGAACCCGACCACCGCGACGATCAGCCCGAGCGCCGGCCGCACCAGGCTCATGCGCAGCGCGGCCCAGCGCCCCTCGGGCAATTGTTCGGTATGCAGTACCAGGTAGAGGTAGCCGACGACCGGGTCGGCATTGCGGATCACCAGGCGCCGCACCGGTTGCACCGCGACGACCGCATTGGCGTCCATGCGTTCGGGGTCGTCGCCCATCACGTACGCGGCGTCGCTGCGGCCGACGGCTTCGAGCACCGGCTTGAGTGCGACCTTGAAACCGGGCGGCAGGGCCTTGCCGCTGGACGCCAGCACGGTGCCCTGCAGGTCGAGCAGATAGATCTGGGTGTCGGGCTCGAACAGCACCATGTTGCGCAGCCAGCCCTGGAACTCGTCCGGGCGACGCTCGTACAGTTCGAACAGGTTGTCGTGGCTGGCGACCACGCGCTGCAGGAACGCGCTGCCGCGACGGTAGGTCGTCTCGTGCTCGAAACGCTGGAAGGCGTAGATCACCGTCACGATCACCAGCAGCGCCGTGACGATGCCGGTGGCGAAGATGGTCAGCGCGAGCTTGAACCGAACCGTCATGGGTCCGGACTACGGCGTGTCGCGCATCTTGTAGCCGGCGCCGCGCGCGGTGAGGATCAGTTCCGGGCGCATCGGGTCGGCTTCGAGCTTGGCGCGCAGCCGGTTGATGTGCGTCGTCACCGTGTGCTCGTAGCCGTCGTGGGTGTAGCCCCACACCGCGTTCAGCAGTTGCGAGCGCGAGAACACATGGCCAGGATGCGAAGCGAAATGCAGCAGCAGGTCGAACTCGAGCGCGGTGAAGTCGATTGCCGCGCCGCGATACCGGACCTGCCGCTTCGCCGGCAGGATCTCGAGCTCGCCGTTGCGGATCACCCCTGCCGCTTTCTGGCCCAGCGTCTGCGCACTGGCCTGCGCCGCGGCTAGCAGGTCGGCGCGGCGCAACAACGCCTTGACGCGCGCCAACAACTCCGCCAGCGAGAACGGCTTGGTCAGGTAGTCGTCGGCGCCCAGCTCCAGCCCGAGCACGCGGTCGAG
>JANMAW010000514.1:0-1559 GCA_031360005.1 Rhizobacter sp. | reverse complement strand
CCTTGCGCCATGCGTTGCTGCACTGCGGGGTCGAGCACATCGAGTTCGAGCGCAATCGTGTCGCTGGAGCGCAGGGCCCGACTCACTTTCGGCCCCGGAAACATCCATTCCAGCTTTGCCACATGCACCGTGCCGTAGAGCCAGGAGCTGCGCCCGGACTTGCTGATACGCCACAGGAAGCCGCGGTCGCTGGCATCGCGCTGGGCCGAGCGCGCCTGCTCGGCCGACGGCATGAGTGCGACCGGCGGGCACGTGGCAGGGGCTTGCGCGCGCGCGCCGCTGCACAGCAAGGCCGCAAGCAGGCAGCGCAGTACGGCGCAACGCAGCGTCATCATCAGAGCGCGAAGTGTGCGCCCGCCGGGATCAAAGCGCCGCGTTCAGCTCGATGCGCAGCACCGCATCGCGCTGCTGCCAGCGCAGCTTGCCGAGCACGTCCATCCCCAGCAGCGGGTTCGATCCCAGCCCCGGCAGCGCCACGATGCGAAGCCGCTGCACGTTGACACCGCCCTGCAGTTCAAGGTCGGCGCGCATCACCTGCCCGGTGACAAGGCCGCCGGCGGTGTGCGACTGCACCGTGCCGATCGGCTGCAGGTTCAACTCGCGCGCCAGCGCTGCCGAGATCGCCGTGCCGGTCGCGCCGGTGTCGATCAGGAAGTCGACCGCCCGGTCGTTGATGCGCCCCGGCCAGTGATAGTGGCCATCGTCGCTGCGCCGGATCTCGATCGCCTCGCCGCTGGCCTGGAAGCGCGTCTTGTCTGCCCGGTGCTGCCACCACTGCACGCCGACGAAGACCAGCACACCCAGCAGCAGCCAGACGGTGATCAGCTTGAAGCTGCGCGGCAGGTCGCTGTTCATCTCGACACGAGCGATGGCATCACGATGCCACGACCACCCGCTGCTCTATCGCCCCGAACACACTCGTCCCGTCGGCGCCCTTCATCTCGATGCGGATCGTGTCGCCGTGCTGCATGAACTCGGTCTTCGGCGCGCCGCTCTCGATCGTTTCGATCGCGCGCTTTTCGGCGATGCACGAATAGCCGCGCGACCAGTCCTTGTTGCTGACGGTTCCGCTGCCGACGATGCTGCCGGCGCGCACGTTGCGGGTCTTGCAGATGTGCGCGATCAGCTGGCCGAAGTGAAAGGTCATTTCGGGCCCGGCGTCGGTCAGGCCGACGCGCTTGCCGTTCCACACGCTCTCGACCTTCAGGTTCACACGCCCGTGCTGCCATGCGCCGCCGAGCTCATCGGGGGTGACGGCGACCGGGCCGAACGCTGTCGCCGGCTTGCTCTGGAAGAAGCCGAAACCCTTCGCCAGCTCGGCCGGGATCAGGTTGCGCAGGCTCACGTCATTGGCGAGCATCAACAGGCGTATGCCTTCGAGCGCGGCGGCGGGCGCGGTGCCGACCGCCACGTCGCCGGTGATCACCGCGACCTCGGCTTCGAAGTCGATGCCGAACTCGGCGCTGGCGCAGACGATGTCGTCGCGCGCGCCGATGAAGTCGTCGCTGCCGCCCTGGTACATCAGCGGGTCGCTGTAGAAGCTCTCGGGCACCGTGGCG
>JANMAW010000512.1:0-5580 GCA_031360005.1 Rhizobacter sp. | reverse complement strand
CGACCTGCAGATTGAGCGCGGTGAGCTGCTCGATGCCTTCGAAGGCCTTGGCAGTGATGCCCATCAGGACTTCGAGGTTGGCCTTGTTCGTGGCGGCGAATTGTTCATTGTTCAGCATGGTGGGCTCCGATTGAATGTGGGGTGGTTCTGAAGCAGTTTGCTGCACTGCAACATGAGCTAATCTTACTCGCTGGTTTCGCCAATGCAAGCCATTAATGCTGCAGTGCAGCACTTTAGTCGGGCACCCCTAGAAAGGGTCGCTTTGGTCCGACGCCGCTGCGGACCGGAACTCTCGCTGCGCCCGGCGCCGCACCCAAACGCCAGAGCCGCCGTCATCACGTATCGGCCGAGCGTCGCCGACCCCGGCGGGCTACGTGAGCGGCGGCTTGCGCGGGCATTGCTCCCAGATGAGCGACGCGCTGTGTGGCAGCGGGTCCGTGGCGCGTTGGTCGCGCCCTGCGCAAGACTTAACTGCGTCGCGGCCCACCCGCGTTGCGGCGAACGGCGGTCTCACGGTCTGCCGCCTGACGGAGAGCCCGACTATCGATCGGAATTGGGCGTCAGGAGATCGAATGCGCGAGACCGGCAAGCGCGAGGGCGCCGACAGCCAGGAGCATCAGTACCCAGTTGGGCACCGACCCGTGAGGGACGGTGAAGTAACGGTGACGTCGTTTGTCAGTCATGTGACCTTCGTCAGTCAAAGCTCGGTCGGATCGGGCGCGGGTTGTGCGTTTGGACCGCCATTTCGCGCCCACGCGACAGGTGTATGCCAGCTTCGTGCCAGGACATGAAGGCCGGCTTTGCACGGCCGGCGCACGGCCGGGGTCGGAAGATCGCGCCCGACGGCAGTCGCAGGTGCGGGCAAAGCGTCGGCACAGGGTTCATGCTTGGCGCGACTCGGCGGCGTCGTGATGCAACGCTGATTCCAGCGTAGGGCACACCATGGATGTTGGCTATGCCGCGTTCCGGGGGTCGGACGGGCGGACCATCTCGCGCGCGGGCCTGATCGGGTCGATTCGGCGCAAACCACCCGCCCACTGCGCGAGGCGGAAGGGTGGCGAGGCGCTCCTTGATCAGTATCAGGATGCGCTGCGGCTTTCCTCTAACCGATGGTCCCCAGCAGCACTGCCTGCAGCACGAAGCGCCGCTTGTCGGCCGGCGACGCATCGCCGCCGAGCAGCTGCGCGAGCTTGGCCGTCGGGTGACCGTCGCACGCGACGCCGTCATAGACCGGTACACCTGCATCGACACCCATCTGTTGCACCAGCGTGGCCGCCATGCCTTGGCATTCGACCGCGTCGTAGAGCCGGCCCAGCATGCGCGCGGTGTGCCGCACCTGCTGCGCCGTGCTCAGTTCCGAAAGGCTCGGCCGGATGTGCGCCACATGCGCCCCCAGCTCCATCGCCGCACGGCGCAGCAATGCCGCGTCGCCCTCATCGGTCTCGCACAGCAGCCCGAGGTTCTTGCCGCGCAGCAGCGGCTGGATCTTGCCTGCTTCGGCAGCACGCTGCAACGCGCCGGCGGCGGCCAGCACGACGCCCGCCTCGGTGGGCGACATCATCTCGAAGGCCGCGAGGTTTCGCTGTTGCCGGGTCGGAGACATGGCTTGGGTTCGGGCACGTGCAGTACTGACGCAGTTGGTGAAGCCTAGCGATGCGGTCCGCCTTGGCCTTGATGTCGGTCAAACAGGCGCGCGGCAGCGGACGCCGATACGCAACGAACACAAACCGTTCACGCAGCGTTACCCAGTGACGCGCGCCGTTGTCATCGCGTTGTCCGGCGCTTCCTACCATCCAGTCCATCGAAACGCCGCAAGCCCATCAGGAGTTCAATATGCTGAATATCGCCAGCTCGATCGCCATCGCCGCCTCGACCTTTGCCCGGGAGACCGCGGTGGCCGCGACGAGCAAAGCCGAAACCGGCGCGAACCAGCGTGCCAGCCAGCACATCGTCGATACGCTGAAGCTGCTGAACGACAAGCTCGTGCCGCAGCGTCGCGTGCTGCACGCCGGCGATGTGATCTACCGGGCCGGCGAGTGCTTCGGCAACCTGTGCATCCTGAATTCCGGTTTCGTCAAGATCGTCAACCTTTCGGCCGATGGGCGCGAGCAGGTAGTCGGCCTCAAGTTCCGCGGCGACTGGCTCGGTTTCGACGGCATCGCCAACCGCCAGTATTCCTGCGACGCGATCGCGATGGACACCGGCGAAGCATGGGTGATCCGCTACGACGCGCTGCTTGCGGCCTGCGCCGTTCACCCGGGGCTGCTGACGGCGCTGCACGAAGCGATGAGCCGTGAAATCGCCCGAGACCGCGACTCGCTGATGTCGGTGTGCACGCTGCCCGCCGATGCGCGCGTCGCCGAATTCCTGCGCTATTGGATCGACTCGCTCGCCAAGCGCGGCATGCGCACCGACCAGATCACGCTGCGCATGACTCGCGCCGAGATCGGCAACTACCTCGGCATGACGCTGGAGACCGTCAGCCGGGCCCTGTCGAAGCTGGCCCGCGAAGAAGTCATCGCATTCACGGAGAAGGGGCGCCGCGACGTTCACATTCCGGACGTCCGCGCGCTGTCGGCTTTCGTGCAACGCTACCTCGCACCGGCGCCCACGCTCCAGTGAGAGCCATCGGTCTCCACTGGGCGCTCCGAAGCTGCAAGGCCGCTAAGGCGCGCTGACGACGCGCGCCATCGCGCGCGCGAGTTCGTCGCGATCGTAGGGCTTGCGCAGCAACTCCCAGCGCCGCGGCGCGCCACGGTCGGCATCGATCAGTTCGGCCGAGAATCCCGACATCAGCAGCACCGGCATTTCCGGGAATCGCTGCTGCGCCTGCAGCGCCAGTTCGGTGCCGCGCATGCCGGCGCCCAGCGCGATGTCGGTGAGCAGCAGGTCGAACCTTGCATCCGGCCCGAGGGCGAGCAATGCCTGCTCGCCGCTCGCGGCAAGCGTCACCGTGCAGCGCATCGTGTCGAGGAAGGCGCGCACGACGGCACGCACCTCCACATCGTCCTCGACCAGCAGCACGCTCAAGCCCTCGGGCACGAGCTGGCGTGTGCCGGAATTGTCCGGCGCCGGTGCGGCGGTGTTCCACGGGCTCGGGATGTACAGCGTCAGTGCAGTGCCCAGGCCCGGCATGCTGTCGAGCGTGATCGCGCCGCGCGACTGCTTGACGAAACCGTACACCGTACTGAGGCCCAGGCCGGTGCCCCGGCCGGTTTCCTTGGTCGTGAAGAACGGCTCGAACGCGCGCTCCTTCACCGCATCGGGCATGCCGCCGCCGGTATCGGCGATCGAGATCGCGACGAATCCGCTGTCAGGTGCGCTCGGGTCGTCCGGCGCGTCTCGCACCCCCAAGGGCAGTGCCGCGCACGCCCACGCGCGGAAACGCAGCGTGCCGCCATCCGGCATCGCATCGCGGGCGTTGATCGCGATGTTGAGCAGCGCCGATTCGAGCTGCCCGGGGTCGGCCAGTACCGGTGGCAACAAGGGCGGTGCATCGACCTCGATGCGGATGTGCTGATCCAGGGTCCGGCGCAACATGTCGGCCAGCGCGTTGAGCAGCAGACCCACGTCCACCGCGCTCGGCTGCAACACCTGCCGCCTCGAGAAGGCCAGCAGCTTGCCCGTGAGTTCGGCGCCACGCCGCGTAGCTCGCGCGGCGGCGCCGACGAGTTGCTGGCCATAGGCGTCGTCCGCCAGCGCCGGCAGTTCTTCGAGCACCTGCAGATTGCCCTGGATGACGGTAAGCAGGTTGTTGAAGTCGTGCGCGATGCCGCCGGTCAACTGGCCGACACTTTCCAGGCGTTGCGCATGGTTCAGCGCTTCTTCCGATTGCGCTCGCTGCAAGCTGGTGGCGAGCAGGTTCGACAGCGATTCGAGAAAACCGACCTCGTCGTCGCCGAAGCGCTTGGCCTCGCGTGACGACACGGTCAAAGCGCCGATCGTGCGGCCACGGTCGGACAGCGGCACCGAAAGGCCGCTCGCCAAACCTGCATCGAGATAGGCCTGAGGCACGCCGAAACGCGACTCGCTGCGGTAGTCGGCCACGATCACCGGGGTGCCCTGCTCGAGCACGAAGCCGGCGGGCGTGTCGGGCCGGTTGGGCATGTGTGCGCCCACCGTTTCGCTGTCGATCAAGCCGACGCCGCCGGCGACTCGAAACTCGAGCCGATTCGGCGCCAGCAGCAACACCATCGCCAGGTCGACCCGCAGCGCCTGCGCGGCGATCACGGGCACGTGGTCGAGCAGCACCTGCGGGTCGCGCGCGTCGACCGCGAGACGGCCCAGTTGGGCCAGTTGCTCGCTGTAGCGCGCGCGCTGTAGCGCCTGCTTCACGCGCGGGTAGGCGCCAATGCCGCGGATGGCCGCGACGACGTAGGGCAGGCCGTGGCTTTGCAGCGGGCTGAGCGCGATCTCGACCATCACCTCGGAGCCGTCGCGGCACTTGGCCACCAGTTCCATCTGGGTGCCCATCGGCCGCGGCCGCGGGTTCTGGCCGTAGGCGTGGCGGTACGAGGCGTGCCGCGGCCGGATGCCGTCGGGCACCAGCGCATCGACACTCAGCCCGACAAGCTCGTCGACCGTGTAGCCGAGCAGGCCAGCCGCAGCCGGATTCGCCAACACAATCGCACCCCCCGTATCGGCGACGATCAGCGCGTCCGGGTAGGCGGCGAAGAGCGTGCGGAAGACGTTGCGTTCGTCGAATTCCGCAGGCCGTTGCGGGGTGATTGCGGGCGGTGATTCCATCGGTGAACCCCGGGTCGGCGGCTCAGACGGCCGCGACGGGCGACACGAGGACATAGCCGGCGCCGCGCACCGACTTGATGATCTGCGGGTCTTCCGCGTCGGCTTCGATCTTCTTGCGCAGCCGCCCGACCAGCACGTCGATCGTGCGGTCGAACGGCGCGGCCGCGCGACCGCGGGTCTGCTCGAGCAGGAAGTCGCGCGACAGCACGCGGCCGGGATGCCGGGCCAACGCGCATAGCAGGTCGAATTCGCCGCCGGTCAGCGCGACGTCCCGGCCTTCAAGGCCGGTGAGGCGGCGCGCCGCCGTGTCCAGCTCCCAGCCGGCGAAGCGCAGCTTGCTGCGCGGCGCAGCGGCGGCGACCGTCACCGGAGCATCGTCCGGCGTCATTCGTCGCAGCACGGCCTTGATGCGCGCGACGAGCTCGCGCAGATCGAACGGCTTGGTCACGTAGTCGTCGGCACCGATCTCAAGGCCGACGACCTTGTCCACCGCATCGCCACGGCCGGTCACGATGACGAGGCCGCAGCGCCAGTGATCGCGCAACTGGCGGGCGATCGAGAATCCGTCTTCGCCGGGCAGGCCGAGATCCAGCAGCACGAGCGCGGGGGGGTCGGCGGGCATCAACGCCATCAGGGATCGGCCGTCGTGCAATCGCGTGACCCGATAGCCGTGGCTCTGCAGGTAGTTCGCCAGCAGCAGCGTGATCTCGACTTCATCGTCGAGGATGGCGATGTGGACGGCGGAACTCACTCGGGTCGGAAGGGCGGAAGACGATTGGCGCCAGCGTCTGATGCCGGCCGCCGCGAGCGTATCAGCTTTGGCGCCGGCCCCGC
>JANMAW010000477.1:0-2737 GCA_031360005.1 Rhizobacter sp. | reverse complement strand
CGTGGTGCTGATGGACGGCCAGGTCGATCACGCGACCGGCCTGTTCATGCTGCGTGAACGCAGCCTGCCGCTGCCGCTCTGGTGCGCCGACCCGGTCGAGGAAGACCTGACCCAGGGCAACCCGGTGCTGCGCGTGCTCTCTCACTACTGCGGCGTGCAGCGCCACCGCATCGCGCTCGATGGCGGTTCGTTTGAAGTGGCAGGCGTTGCCGGACTGGCGTTTCGTGCGCTGCCGCTCTCGAGCAAGGCCGCGCCATATTCGCCGCACCGCGATCAGCCGGTGCCGGGCGACAACATCGGCATGCTGATCACCGACGCGCGCAGCGGCACGCGCGTGTTCTACGCCCCCGGGCTGGGGCAGATCACGCCGGCCGTCTTCGACGCGATGGCCAGCGCCGACTGCGTGCTGGTCGACGGCACCTTCTGGGCCGACGACGAGATGCCTCGGCTGGGCCTGAGCCGCAAAACGGCACGCGACATCGGCCACCTGCCGCAGTCGGGCGAGGGCGGCATGATCGAGTGGATGGCCAAGCTGCCGGCGCGCACACGCCGCATGCTGATCCACATCAACAACACCAACCCGATCCTCGACGAAGACTCCGCGGAACGCGCCACGCTGACGCGCGCCGCGATCGAGGTGTGCGAGGACGACATGGTCATTCGAGTCTGAACACGATGCGTGCCGACATGATCCAGGCGAGCCGCCACCCGACCGATGCTCGGGCCGACGCCGCGACACCGGTCGCGTGGTCGCGCGACGAGTTCGAAGCGCGGCTGCGCGAGCGCGGCCGCTCGTACCACATCCACCACCCGTTCAACGTGATGCTCAACAGCGGCCGTGCCACGCCGCAACAGGTGCGCGGCTGGGTCGCGAACCGCTACTACTACCAGATCGCAATCCCGATCAAGGACGCTGCGGTGTTGTCGAACTGCCCGGATCGCGAGGTGCGTCGTGGCTGGGTGCAACGCATCCTCGACCACGACGGCTTCGAGCTGAACGGGGTCCGTGACGAAGGCGGCATCGAGGCCTGGCTGCGGCTGGCCGAGGCGGTCGGCCTGAGCCGCGACGAGGTGCTCGACCTGCGCCATGTGATTCCGGCGCTGCGCTTCGCGGTCGACGCGTACGTCAACTTCGCGCGGCGCGCACCGTGGCAAGAGGCGGTGTGTTCGTCGCTGACCGAGCTGTTCGCGCCCGAGATCCACAAGCAGCGGCTCGCGAACTGGCCCGAGCACTACCCGTGGATCGAGCCCGCGGGCATGGCCTATTTTCGCAACCGCGTCAGCCAGGCGCGCCGCGATGTCGAACAGGGGCTGGCGATCACGCTCGGGCATTTCACCACGCGGCCGCTGCAGGAACGCGCGATCGAGGTGCTGCAGTTCAAGCTCGACATCCTGTGGGCGCTGAACGATGCGATGGCGCTGAAGTATGGAGCGACCGAATGACGACATTGACCGTTGCAACGCAGCCGCGCGTCGGCGCCGGGTTCCGGCTGCAGTGGGAGCCGGTGCAGAACTGCCACGTGCTGCTCTACCCCGAGGGCATGGTGAAGCTGAACCAGAGCGGCGGTGAAATCATGAAGCGCTGCGACGGGCAGCGCAGCGTGGCGGGCATCGCCGGCGAACTCGAGCAGACGTTCGCGACCCGCGATCTGGGCGCGGACGTGCTGGCGTTCGTCGAGATGGCCGGCAAGCAGCGTTGGCTGGCTTGGGACTGACGGGTGGAAACGACGCGATGGACCGCCTGACCTCCTCAGCAAGCATCGGTCCGCCATTGTGGCTGCTCGCCGAGTTGACCTACCGTTGCCCGCTGCACTGCGTGTTCTGCTACAACCCGATCGACTTTGCACGCCAGCCCGACGAACTCGGCACCGACGATTGGCTGCGCGTGCTGCGCCAGGGGCGCGAGCTGGGCGCCGTGCAGCTCGGCCTGTCGGGCGGTGAGCCGCTGGTGCGCGACGACCTCGAGGTGATCGTCGCCGAAGCAAGTCGCCTGGGCTACTACACCAACCTGCTGACCTCGGGCGTCGGCCTGACCGCCGAGCGTGCCGCGGCGCTGAAGGCGGCCGGCCTCGAGCACGTGCAGCTGTCGTTCCAGGACTCGACCAAGGAGATGAACGACTTCCTGTCGCACACCAAGACCTTCGAGCTGAAGAACCGGGTCGCGAAAATCATCAAGGACCAGGGCTGGCCGATGGTGATGAACGTGGTGATCCACCGCATGAACATCGACCACATCGACCGCATCATCGGCATGGCGGCCGAACTCGGCGCCGAGTATCTCGAACTCGCGAACACGCAGTACTACTCGTGGGCGTTCCTGAACCGCGACCAGTTGCTTCCGACCCACGCCCAGCTCAGGGAGGCGGAGCGCATCACCGACGCTTGGCGCGCGAAACTGGGCGACCGGATGCGCATCTTTTTCGTCGCGCCCGATTATCACGAAGGCAAGGCGAAGAAGTGCGTCAACGGCTGGGGCAGCATGTTCCTGACGGTCGCGCCTGACGGCACGGCCTTGCCCTGCCACACCGCGAAGATGCTGCCGGGACTGAGCTTTCCGAATGTGCGCGAGCACAGCCTGCGCGACATCTGGTTCGATTCCGAAGGCTTCAACCGCTACCGCGGCACCGGCTGGATGAAGGAGCCGTGCTCGAGTTGCGAACTCCGCGAACAGGACCTGGGCGGCTGCCGCTGCCAGGCCTACATGCTCGCGAACGATCCCGCCGCGGCCGACCCGGTG
>JANMAW010000462.1:0-4923 GCA_031360005.1 Rhizobacter sp. | reverse complement strand
TCGCCGGCGAGCCGGTATCCTGCACGGCTTCCACCACGCCCGACCCGCCATCGTGACCGCAGCCGCCGCACCCCCGCCGCGCCAGATCCTCTGGTACTGGGAAGACTTCCCGGTCGGCCGCGTGCGCGAGTTCGGCGCGATGCCGGTCACACGGGAGGCGGCGCTGGCGTTCGCCGCTCAATTCGACCCGCAGCCCTTTCATCTCGACGATGCGGCAGCCGAAGCCTCGCTGTTCGGCAAGCTGTCGGCGAGCGGCTGGCACACCTGCGCGATGGCGATGCGCATGATGTGCGACGACTACCTGCTCGAATCGAGCAGCCTCGGCTCGCCCGGGATCGACAACCTGCGTTGGACGAAACCGGTCCACCCCGGCGACACCTTGAGCGTGCGCCTGACGACACTGGAGTCGCGACCGATGGCGAGCCGGCCCCAAGTCGGCCTGGTTCTGTCGAAGTGGGAAGTGCTGAACCAGCACCACGAAGTCGTGTTGACGATGCAGGGCTGGGGCATGTTCGGCCGCCGTCATCCGGCGGCCTCAACCGCCTGAAACACGACGCGTCAGGCCGGCAGCGCCGCGCGATCCGCCTTCAGCAGCGTCTCCAGGCACTGCTCACGGATGCCGTAGAAGCCCTTGATGTCCTGAATCTGCTGCCAGACCTCGTCGGCCGGCTTGCCCGCGGCGCGCTTCACCGCAAGGATCATCTTGTTCTTGTGGGTGTGCTCGAGCGAGACGAACTCGAACACCTGGGTGTCGTAGCCGCACGCGTCGAGCAGCATCGCGCGCAGGCCATCGGTCAGCATCTCGGCCTGCTGGCCGAGGTGCACGCCGTGTTTCAGGATCGGTCGCAGCGGGTGCGGGCTGAGCAGTTGCGGGCGCAACTCCTTGTGGCAACACGGCGCGCACATGATGATCGAAGCACCCGCGCGCACACCGGTGTGGATCGCATGGTCGGTCGCGGTGTCGCAGGCGTGCAGCGCGATCATGATGTCGATCGCCAGCGGCACCACGCTGCGCACATCGCCCTGCTCGAAGCGCAGTCCGTCGAACGCGAGGCGTCGCGCCGCAGCGTTGCACAGATCTACCATGTCCTGCCGCAACTCCACGCCCGCCACCTGTGCCGGCAGGCCCAGCGTGTGGCACAGGTAGTCGTGCATTGAGAAGGTCAGGTAGCCCTTGCCGCTGCCGAAGTCGACCACGTCGATCTTGCGCGCCGCCTTCAGCGCCGAAGCTTCGAGCGCGTGGTCGAGCACCTCGATGAACCTGTTGATCTGCTTCCACTTGCGTGCCATCGCGGGCACGAGCTCGTGCTGCGCCGTGGTGACGCCGAGCTCGGCCAGGAAGGCCCGGTCGAGCGCCAGGAAGCGGTGCTTTTCGCGGTCGTGCGCCGTCGGTGCGGCCGTCTGATTCGCCGGGCCGCGCAGCAGCGTGGCCTTGCCCTTCCTGCTGAGCATCAGCTGGACCTGTTCGGTCACGGTGAACAGGTGGGCGTGGCTGAACGCGGTGCCGATCAACTCGCCCGCGAGCCGAACGCCCTCGGCGACCGGCAGGTTTTTCGTGATGTCGCGCGTCTTGTGGGTGTACAGGAACGACAGGCAGGCTTCGCCCTTCACTGCCACCCGTCGCGCCGACACGCGCACCAGGTCCGAGGGGGCGACCCGCGACTTTCCAAGCACCAGCTTCGTGAACGCTCCGGCTGCAAGAGACTGTTCGAGCTGCGCGACAAACGAGGCGATCGGTTCTTCCTGCATGGGCTGTTAGTGTAGGCAGCATGGTCGCGCGCAGGACATCCAAATCCGCAGACAGAAAACACCACTACAGCGTCTATGTCGTCGAGCTGTCGGACCGGGTCTGGAACGTGCCGCGGTATCGTGCGGCGAACCCGGGCCATGTGCTCGGCAAGCCCTTCGTCTATGTCGGCGTGACCGGGCTCGACCCCGACCTGCGCTTCGACCGCCACATGGCAGGCATCCAGTCGAACCGCTTCGTGCGGGAGTTCGGCCTGCGGCTGCTGCCCGGCCTCTACGAGGTGTACAACCCGATGCCCTACCTGGCGGCATGTGAGATGGAAGTCGAGCTCGGCATCGCGCTGCGCGACGCTGGCTTCGGCGTCTGGCAAGCCTGACGAGATGATGGACCCTCGCCTGAGCGATGATGTACCCGAGCATGGAACCCGCCGCATGCACACCCCGAGCTTCACGCTGTTCGAGACGCCGATCGGCCCCTGCGGTCTGGTCTGGGGCGAGCGTGCGCTGGTGGGCGTGCTATTGCCCGAAGCCAGCACTGGCGCGACACGTGCGCGCGCGCGCCGACGCTTTCCGCAAGCCCGCGAGCTCACCCCGCCGGCTGACGTGCAGCGCACGATCGAGCGCATCGGAAGGCTGCTGGGCGGCCACGTCGATGACCTGCTCGACGTCGAGCTCGACATGGCAGCCGTGCTGCCCTTCCAGCGACGCGTTTACGAGTTCGCCCGGCGCATTCGCGCTGGCGCCACGCTGACCTACGGCGAGGTCGCTCTGCGCCTCGGCGAACCGCAGGGCGCGCGCGCGGTCGGGCAGGCACTCGGCGCGAACCCGTTTCCGATCATCGTGCCGTGCCACCGCGTGCTCGGCGCAGCCGGGCGGCCAGGTGGTTTCTCGGCGCACGGCGGCACGCGCACCAAGCTGCAGCTGCTGGAGATCGAAGCTGCACCGCTCGGCGGCACGCCGGGGCTCTTCGACTGATGCGGGGTCGTCAGGCCGCCGTAGCGACGGCGCGTTGCGGGAGCAACGCGAGCCGGCCGAGCACAGCGACCAGATCGATCCGGCCACCCAGCACCGCGGCCATCTTCGGCGTGCACATCGCGTTCGCATCGTCGAAGGCGAACCAGCCGTAGTCATCCATCTCGGGCAGATCGCGGCCCGAGTGGTGGTCCATGTAGTGGCTTTCGCAGCGAAGTTGCTTGACGTCGAAGCGCGGCATGCAGGTCGCGAACAGGTGCAGGTTCTTCTTCGCGGTGTACTCGAAGCGGCCAAGTTCGAGCAGTGCGTCTTCGCGCAGGCGCAGTCCGGTTTCCTCGAGCGTCTCGCGCAATGCGGCCTGCACCGGGCTCTCGCCGGGGTCGATGCCGCCCTTCGGCAGGTCCCAGTGCTGCTGGCCGGTGACGTGGCACAGCAGAATCTCGCGATCCGGGTTCACGATCACGACACCACAGCTCAGACGTTTGGAGTTGAAGAACAGCATGAACAGAAAAAACGGGCGCGACCCGACAGGGCGGTACCCGGAGCAGCAGGCTTTGGACACATCGAGTCTGGCATGGCCGTGCCGCTGCGATGCACCGAACAACGGGCGCAAATCGGTCGTTTTCCGCGTCGTTTCAGCGCGCGGCGCGTTTCGCAGGGGCCCTCTTCGCGCTGGCCGCGTTTCCTGCCGGCGACCGCTTGGCCGCGGTCTTCTTCGGCGCCGCCTTCTTGGCGCGAAGCTTCGTTGGTGCAACCTTAGCCGCAACCGCTTTCTTCGCTCGCGGCTTGACCGATCGCGTCGCGCGGATAGCTTCAAAGCCACGCGTCAGCGGCTCGGTCGCTACCCTGCCGCGCGGCGTTGCCGCGGCCACCCCCAGCACCACCTGGGCCCGCTCGTAGTACTTCTGCCGATCCGCCAGTCCATTGGTGCCGCCGTTGATGCGGCGCGTGATCGTGACGAACTGTCGCGCGTCGGCCAACTCGTTCAGCCCGTTCGACTGCCAGTACAGCCCGGCCGTCGCGAACGCGACTTCGGGCGTCGCGGCGAGAGCCGGCTTGGCGCTCAAATCGATGCCGAGCAGGTCGCCGAACTTTTGGTAGTTGTAGCGCCCGGTGATCTGGATCGGGCCGCGCCCCTTGAACCGCTGGCCGTCGCCGGGTTGGGTGTTGCCCAGCCGCTTCGCGAGATCGCCGGGCGGCTCGTAACGCCGCTGCGCGGCAGTGGGGCCCCAGATCTCTTCCATCCAGCGGAACTCGCCCGACTCGTGCGCCAACTGCGCGACGAATGCAGCGATGCGCAACAAGGTATCGACGGCGTATGCCTGCATCGCCCGGTTCAGGTGCGGCAGGTAAAGCGCCAGCCTGGCCGGCGACAGGTTCGGCATGATCTGCTGGAGCTGGGCGTCGTTGAGCATGGAGCTTCCTCTCGATCGGTTCGCGGGCGCAGGCGATCTGATCACAGGCCCCGGCGAGAAAGAATCCCTAGCCGCGTTCGCGGCCCCGAGTTTGCCGAACCACCTACTTGTCGAGACCCGCCAGGCACACGTACTTCAGTTCGAGGAACTCGTCGAGGCCGTATTTCGAGCCTTCGCGCCCGAGACCGGATTGCTTGACGCCGCCGAACGGCGCCTCCGCCGTCGAGATCAGTCCGGTGTTGACGCCGATCATTCCCGCCTCGAGCCGCTCGGCGACGCGCATCACGCGGCCGATGTCGCGGCTGTAGAAGTACGCGGCGAGACCGAACTCGGTGTCGTTCGCCAGCGCGAGCACTTCGGCTTCGGTGTCGAACGCGAAAATCGGCGCGAGCGGGCCGAAGGTTTCTTCGCGCGCGACCAGCATCCCGGCGGTGGCGCCGGCCACCACCGTCGGCTCGAAGAACAGGCCGCCGAGCGCATGGCGCTTGCCGCCGGTCAGCACCTCGCCGCCCTTGGCGCGCGCATCGGCGATGTGCTCCTCGATCTTCGCGACCGCCTTCGCGTCGATCAGCGGGCCCTGCGTGACACCAACCTCCACACCCGGGCCGACCTTGAGCGCCCTGACCTTCGCGACCAGCTTGTCGGTGAAGGCCTTGAGCACGCCGCGCTGCACGTAGAGGCGGTTCGCGCAGACGCAGGTCTGGCCGGTGTTGCGGTACTTCGAAAACATCGCACCTTCGACGGCAGCGTCGAGATCGGCATCGTCGAACACGATGAACGGCGCGTTGCC
>JANMAW010000445.1:0-2959 GCA_031360005.1 Rhizobacter sp. | reverse complement strand
CGACTACACCCGCAAGGGCTACATCGACGGCCGCGCGGCACGGCTGATGACGGTGACGGTGCGGCCCGGCAGGCCGAACGCAGCGGCCTCGTCGTTCTTCAGCGGCATCATCCGCGAGCCGCTCGCCGGCGTCGAATCGGTCTGCCCGGTCGACGCGAGCGTGTCGCACCCAGTGTCGTCGCCGACGCGCACGGTCGAGGGCTTGATCGCGGTGTTCGAGGCGAGCCGCGACGCCTTCAACGGCCGCACCGCGCTGAACCTGCCGGCCCTCAATGTGCGCGTGGCCGACATGCTCGACGCGCTCGCCCGCGTCGCCGGGCCGTCGGTGCGCGAACGCGTGCGCTTCGAGCGCGACGAGCGCATCGCCGGCATCGTCGCCAACTGGCCGAGCGGCGCGTCGTCGGCGCGGGCTGCGAAGCTCGCCCTGGAGCCGCACGCAAACTTCGACGAGATCATCCGCCAGTACATCGACGACTGCATTGCTGGCAGCAACGCCGATCAGACCTTGAAGGGGCTGTCGAAATGAACCAGATCGACCTGAAAGGCCGCGTCGCCGTGATCACCGGCGGCGCGCAGGGCATCGGCTACGCAGCGGCCGAGCGCATGCTGAATTCCGGCGCGAGCGTGGTACTGTGGGACATCGATGCCGCGCGCCTCGGGCAGGCGCAAGACGCGCTGGCCAGGCTCGGCACCGTCAGCACCTCGATCGTCGAGCTCAGCATGGACGCGGACATCGCCACCGCGACGCAGAACGCGATCAAGGCGCACGGCCGCATCGACATCCTCGTCAACAACGCCGGCATCACCGGCGGCAACGCGCCGACCTGGGAACTTGCCCCCGACGTGTGGCGGCGCGTCGTCGAGGTCAACCTGGTCGGGCCGTTCCTGACCTGCCGCGCGGTCGTGCCGCAGATGGTCAAGCAGGGCTACGGGCGCATCGTCAACATCGCGTCGGTCGCGGGCAAGGAGGGCAACCCGAACGCATCGCACTACAGCGCGTCGAAGGCCGGGCTGATCGCACTGACCAAGTCGCTCGCGAAGGAACTCGCGACCAAGGGCGTGCTCGTCAACGCCGTGTCGCCGGCGGCGGCAAAGACCGCGATCTTCGATTCGATGACGCAGCAGCACATCGACTTCATGCTGAGCAAGATTCCGATGGCTCGTTTCCTCGAAGTCGGCGAAGCGGCGGCGATGATCGCGTGGCTGGCGTCGGAAGAGTGCTCGTTCAGCACCGGCGCGGTGTTCGATTTGTCGGGCGGGCGGGCGACGTATTGATGCGGCGGCGGGCCGGACCGGCTCGCCGTGGTCTGCCGCGCGTTGGACGCCCGCCCCGCCACCCGCATCGCCCCGCTTGCGCCAACGCTGACAGCACAATGGCGTCACGTCCGACACGCGACCGCTCACGCCGGCCGCATGCTCGACGCCGTTCTGCCCGCTCCGCGGTGATCGTGCAGACCACGCCGCTGACCGACCTTTTTCCGGAGACCCCTGATGATCACTCTGCCCAACATCCTTCGCACCACCCTTCTCGCCTCGACCATTGCGTTCGCCGGCTGCAGCATGACGCCGATGGCATCGAACACCGCAAGATTCGGCGCGACACTGTCTGGATCGGCCGAAGTGCCCGCCGTCAACACCGCCGGCAGCGGCAACCTCGAGGCGACCCTCGACAAGGGCAGCAACGTGCTGCGCTGGAAGCTCACCTATTCCGGCCTGAGCGGCCCGGCGACGGCGGGCCACTTCCATGGCCCGGCAATGGCCGGCGCCAACGCCGGTGTCGTGGTGCCCTTCACCACCGCGACAAGCCCGATCGAAGGCCAAGCCACGCTGACGCCGGCGCAGATCGCCGACCTGATGGCCGGCAAGTGGTACGCGAACGTGCACACCGCGGCCCAACCCGGCGGTGAGATCCGCGGTCAGGTGACGATGAAGTAGGCGCTGCTTCGGCATTCGCTCAAGCGGCGGCCGTCGATGCCGCTGCGCTTGGGGAACGCAGCGCATTCGATTCGCTTGGAACACCGCTCGACTTCCGCTACGCGTTGTCGTCGAGTTGCCGCTTCGGGCGGCGGTCCGGACCGGATGTGCGTCAAACGCGCCACCGCGCCGGCCGGCAATGCCGGCCGCGCGCGTCAGACTGGCCGTGCCTATCCGGCGGCGAATCATCTACACCTTGTGCGTTGACAGCAGGATGCTCGTCTCGGTGCTCGCGATGCCGGGGATCAACCGGATGTTGCCGAGTGCGCGGTCGAACGCCTCGAGCGTGTCGGCGCGCAACTCGGCGACCAGATCCCAGCGGCCGTTGGTGCTGTGCAGCCCGGTCACGTTCGGGTGGCCGCGCAGCGCGCGCAGCACCTGCGCGCCATGGCCTTCGACCGCGATCGTCATCAGTGCGCGAATGCGCTGCGCCTCGGCCTGCGGCTTGACGCGCACGGTGTAGCCGACGATCACGCCATCACGCTCGAGCCGCTTCATCCGGTTCTGCACCGTCGCGCGCGCCACCTTCAGATTCGCCGCGAGGGTCGAGACCGGGGTCCGCGCGTCAAGCCGCAGCAACGCCAGCAGTTCGCGGTCGGTGTCATCGATATTGTTCATTTTGTACACCGGCAGATTACAACTTGCACATTCCGGCAATCATATCGCTCACTGTGCTGTCTTTTCGTTGGCCGCGATGCAGACAAGAATTCCATCTGGTCGACCCGCGGCGGATCACGCCATCGACCCGGAATGACCTGACATGACCCGCTTTCTCGATGTCCCGACGATGTCTCGCCTGGTGCGCGACGTGGGCCTGCCGCGCTTTATTCGCGAGCTGGCGCAAGCCATCACCGCCGACTACCTGCGCTGGAACGATTTCGACAAGTCGGCGCGCCTGGCCTGCCACTCGCCCGGTGGCGTGATCGAGCTGATGCCGGTGGCCGATGCGCATCGCTTCGCGTTCAAGTACGTCAACGGCCACCCG
>JANMAW010000384.1:0-3427 GCA_031360005.1 Rhizobacter sp. | reverse complement strand
CCTGAACGGTCTATTTCAGAGTCCGGTCCAGGTTTTCGGCGCCGCGCCTGCCACGCCCAGCAGCGCCAGCACGCGCTCAACCGTGTCGTCGACCATTTCGTCGATGCTCGCCGGCCGGTGGTAGAAGGCCGGCAGCGGTGGGAAGATCACCCCGCCCATCTCGGTCACCGCCGTCATGTTGCGCAGGTGCGCCAGGTTGAACGGCGTCTCGCGCACCATCAGCACCAGGCGCCGGCGCTCTTTCAGCGTCACGTCGGCCGCGCGCGTCAGCAGGTTGTCGGACAGGCCGTGGGCGACCGCGGCAAGGGTGCGCATCGAGCACGGTGCGATCACCATCGCGTCGGTGCCGAACGAGCCGCTGGCAATCGCCGCGCCGATGTCGGCGGGGTTGTAAGCATGGTCCGCCAGCGCTTCGAGCATGCCGCGGTCCAGGCCGAGTTCATGGTGGACATTCAGCACGCCGGCCGGGCTGACGACCAGGTGCGTTTCGCACCCGACCACTTTCAACCGCTGCAACAAGCGCAACGCATACACCGCGCCGGTCGCGCCGGTGATGCCGACGATGATGCGCGAGGTCAAGCGCTCAGCAACGGCTGCAGTTCACCCGCTTCGTACATCTCCATCATGATGTCCGAGCCGCCGACGAACTCACCGTCGACATAGAGCTGCGGGATGGTCGGCCATTTCGCGTAGTCCTTGATGCCCTGGCGGATGCCCTCGTCCTCGAGCACGTTGACGGTCGTCAGGTCACCCACGCCGCAGGCCTTCAGCACCTGTACCGCGCGGCCGGAAAAGCCGCACATCGGGAACTGGGCCGTTCCCTTCATGAAGAGCACCACCCGGTGGCCCTTGACGATGTCATCGATGCGCTTTTGAACGTCACTCATGGTGGTCTGGCTCGTGAATAGGGGGATAGTCGACGTTATACGGCAAAGCGCCAGACCGCTTGCGCCAGGACGCCAAAAACCCCGCCGCGACCGCGACGCGCGGTCGGGCTTCGATTCAGAACGAGTACGACACCCCGAGCTGAAGCAGCGGCGCCAGGCGCATCTCGCGAATCATGTCGTCCAGGCTTTGCCCGACGTTGAAGACGCGGCCGAACCGCACGGCGCTGCCCGGGCCTTGCGCCACGAGACCGAGGTCGGCGCTGAAGCTCAGGCGGCTGCGCGCCGCCAGCCCGGTGTAGCCGAGGCCGAGGTAGGGAAGGGTGACGTTTTCATTGGTCGCGTCGACGGCGTACGGCATCGAAGTCTGGCCGAACAGACGGCTACCGATGCTGAATGGGTTGCCCGCCGCCAAGCCCGGCTGGCCGGTGCTCAGAACCCCGCGCGGGCCAACGATCAGACCGCTGGTCGCGCGGAACCCGCCGAGTGGGCCGCTGCCGGCAATGGGGCGGCCGAAGTAATAGTCGCCCATCAGACTCGCGCTACTCAGCTTGAGCGCTGGCCTTTCGACGCCGATGGCCCAGGCGGGTGACGCGGTGCCGAGGGAGAGGCGACCCTGCCAGCGCGCCCAGGACACGTGATCCGGGTCTGGCGCCGGGCCGTCGCCTTCCGCCGCCATCGCGGAGGCCGTGGCAAGGGCAAGCGCCCCCGCGAGCATCCATATTGTGTTGCGCATCGCAGGCTCCTTCCAATCAGAGGTTCCGGCATTCGATGCAGCCGCGGCGAACCGCCTGCATCTCGAATTCATGCTACGCCCTCCGCTGTCAACCGTGTTGCGATTGGCCCGATAGCACCCCCCTGGCACGGGTGGTCAACGTGGTGTCGTTCACGCTCGGTTCGGTCGGGCGATGCGCGCCAGTGCAACGCGGCCGGCCGCCCAGGTCGCGGCGGGTTTCAATGCCGGTCAGACCGTGGCTGCGCAACAACAACTGCACGGATTCGGCCTGGTTATGGCCATGCTCCAGCAGCAACCAGCCGCCGGGCTCGAGGTGCTCTGACGCACCGCCGATGATGACGCGCAGTGCTTCCAGTCCATCGCCGCCGGGGCTTAGCGCTAGCGTTGGTTCATGCCGCAGTGCTGGGAGGTGCGGGTCGTCGCCGGCAATGTAAGGCGGGTTGCTGAGCGCCAGATGAAAACGCTGTTCCGCGAGCCCGGACCACCACGAGCTTCGCTGGCATCTCACGTCCAGCCCGAGGCGTTTGGAATTCGCCCGCGCCACATCCAGCGCGGCGGCGCTGACGTCGGTTGCAAGCATTGCAGCGCCGGGGCGCGCACGTTTGACGGCCAGCGCGATGGCACCGCTGCCGGTACCGAGGTCGACGACACGCGGATTGACCACATCGGCCCGTTCGTGCGCCAGCACTTCGAGCGCCCAATCGACCAGCAGCTCGGTCTCGGGCCGCGGCACCAGCACGTCGGCGTTCACCTGCAGCAGCAGACCGTGAAACTCCTTCTCGCCAAGCAGATAGGCGAGTGGCTCGCCGACGGCCCGGCGCGCGAGGGCCGCCAGAATCGCCGCGGCCTGCGCGTCATCGAGCGCCGCGTCGTCATGCGCCAGCAGCCAGCTGCGCGGGCGCCCGAGGATGCGTGCGAGCAGCAGCTGCGCATCGAGGCGGTCGACGGCCAGCGCCTTCGCACGGCGCAGCGCGTCGGCGACGCTCAGCGCGCCGGTCCTCATGCGTCGCCGCTCTCCAACGCCGCGAGCTGCTCGGCTGCTTGCGCCGCCTGCAGCGCGGCGGTCACGTCGTCGAGGTCGCCGTCGAGAATGGACTGCAGCTTGTAGAGCGTCAGGTTGATGCGGTGGTCGGTCAGCCGACCCTGCGGAAAGTTGTAGGTGCGGATGCGGTCGCTGCGGTCGCCGCTGCCGATCAGTCCCTTGCGCGTGGCGGCCTCCTTCGCGGCGCGTTCGTTGCGGTCCTTGTCGCGCAACCGCGCCGTCAGCACCGCCATCGCCTTTGCCTTGTTGCGGTGCTGCGAGCGGTCGTCCTGGCACTCGGCAACGATGCCGGTCGGCAGGTGGGTGATGCGGATCGCGCTGTCGGTCTTGTTGACGTGCTGGCCTCCGGCGCCGCTGGCTCGAAAGGTGTCGATGCGCAATTCGGCCGGGTTCAGCGTCAGCTCTTCGGCTTCGTCGGGCTCGGGCAGCACGGCGACCGTGCAGGCGCTGGTGTGGATCCGGCCCTGTGTCTCGGTGGCCGGCACGCGCTGCACGCGGTGGCCACCCGATTCGAACTTGAGCCGCGCGTAAACATCGTCGCCCTCGATGCGCAGCACCACTTCCTTGTAGCCGCCGAGATCGCTGACGCTCTCGGTCATCAGCTCGCTGCGCCAGCCGCGGCGTTCGCAGTGGCGCAGGTACATGCGGGCCAGATCGCCGGCGAACAGCGCCGACTCGTCACCGCCCGTGCCGGCGCGGATCTCGAGGAAGGCGTTGCGCGAATCGTCGGGGTCGCGCGGCAGCAGCGCCGTCTGCAGTTCGAGG
>JANMAW010000349.1:0-4881 GCA_031360005.1 Rhizobacter sp. | reverse complement strand
CAAGGCAAGTGGCAGTCGGTCGGGCGCCTGGACATCAACACCGAAGGGCTGCTGCTGTTCACCAACTCGGGCGAGCTGGCGAACCAGCTGATGCACCCGCGCTTCGGTGTCGAGCGCGAATATGCGGTGCGGCTGCTCGGCACGCTGACCGAAGCGGACAAGGCGGGCCTGCTCGCCGGCGTCGATGTGGAAGGGCAGAAAGCCAGCTTCCGCTCGATCACCGAGGGCGGCGGCGACGGTGCGAACCACTGGTACCGCGTCGTCATCACCGAGGGCCGCAACCGCGAGGTGCGCAAGCTGTTCGACACCGTCGGCCTGACCGTCAGCCGGTTGATCCGCATCCGCTACGGCACGGTCGTGCTGCCGCTCGGCCTGAAGCGCGGCGTCTGGGTCGATCTCGAGGAAGGCGACGTGCGCGCGATCCGGCGTTTGGCCAGTGGCGACAACGCCCCTCGTGACGCGCGCGGCGGCAACGCCGGCCGCGGCAGCGAGCCGCGCCAAGGGGGCCAGCCGGCGCCACGCAACGACTCCCGCGGCGGTCGGCCGAACGATCGCCCGAGCGACCGTCCGAACGATCGCCAGCGCGGGCGCGGCGGCGAAGGCAATGCACCAGCGCCGCAGGCTTATCCGTCCGGCGCTGCTGAAAACCAGGACCGTGGGCACGAGCACGACACCGATCTGGACATGGACTTCGATCCCGCTTCGATCCCGAACCCGCTCGAGCAAACGTTCGACAAACGCTTCGTGCAGAACCCGCGCAGCCCTGCCGGCGGGCGTGGGTTTCGCACCGGAGGCGGTGGCTTCGGCGCCGGGGGCAGCGGCCCCGGCCCGGCGGGCCCGAAGCGCGGTAGCCAAGGCGATCCGAAGCAGCCCGACCCGCTGCAGACCGCTCTCGGCGTGTTCGGCGCCGATGCGTTCCACCGAAAGAACCGCAGTGGAGGCGGCGGTGGTGGAGGCGGTGGCCGCGGCGGCAACCGTGGCGGCGGCGGATTTGGTGGTGGTGGCGGTGGCGGCGGTGGCGGATTCGGTGGTGGCGGCAACGGCGGTGGCGGTGGCGGCGGCCGCCGGGGGCGCTGATCGGACGGCGAGACCGGCTCGATCCGGGGAGCGGTTCGGCAGTCGCAGCAGGCTCGCACAGTACAATTCAAGGCTTTGCCAAGTCTGTGACTCAGGAGAAAAAAACATGGCCATCGAGCGCACGCTCTCGATCATCAAGCCCGACGCGGTCGCGAAGAACGTGATCGGACAGATCTATGCCCGATTCGAAGCCGCGGGTCTGAAGATCGTGGCTGCGAAGATGGCACACCTGTCGCGCGGCGAGGCCGAGGCCTTTTACGCGGTGCACAAGGCTCGCCCTTTTTATAAAGACCTGGTCCACTTCATGATCTCGGGTCCGGTGATGATCCAGGCGCTCGAAGGCGAGGGCGCGATCGGCAAGAACCGCGACCTGATGGGCGCGACCGACCCGAAAAAGGCCGAGAAGGGCACGATCCGTGCCGATCTGGCCGACAGCATCGACGCGAATGCGGTTCACGGTTCCGACGCAGCCGAGACGGCTGCCGTCGAGATCGCGTTTTTCTTTCCCGCCATGAACATTTACGGTCGGTGAAACAGCCGCTGGGTCACGCGGCAATCCTCGTCTGAAGCCGCTCAGCATGACCGTGGCCAACCTGTTGGAACTCGACCGCGACGCGCTGACTGCGTTTTGCGAGGAGCTCGGCGAGAAGCGCTTTCGCGCCACCCAGCTGTTTCGCTGGATTCATCAGAAGGGTGCGTCCGACTTCGAGCAGATGTCGGACCTGGCCAGGTCGTTGCGCGACAAGCTGACGATCCGCGCGCGCATTGCCGCAATGCCGGTGCTGAGCGAGCAGGCGTCGACCGACGGCACGATCAAATGGCTTTTCGATGTCGGTGGCGGCGATGCGGTCGAGACCGTGTTCATCCCCGAAGACGGTCGCGGCACGCTGTGCATCTCGTCGCAGGCGGGTTGCGCGGTCGGCTGCCGCTTCTGCTCAACCGGCCACCAGGGCTTCAGCCGCAACCTGAGCACCGGCGAGATCGTGGCGCAGCTCTGGTTTGCCGAACACCAGTTGCGCGCGCGGCTGAATCTGACCGAGGGCACGCGCGCGATCACCAACGTGGTGATGATGGGCATGGGCGAGCCGCTGCAGAACTATGCGGCGCTCGTGCCGGCGCTGCGAGTGATGCTCGACGACCATGGGTATGGTCTGTCGCGGCGCCGCGTCACGGTCTCGACCTCCGGCGTGGTGCCGATGATCGAACGCCTGCGCGACGATTGCCCGGTCGCACTGGCCGTGTCGCTGCACGCGCCGAACGACGCGCTGCGCGACGACCTCGTGCCGCTGAACCGCAAGTACCCGCTGGAGGAGTTGCTGGCCGCCTGCCGCGGCTATCTCGACAAGGCGCCGCGCGATTTCATCACCTTCGAGTACTGCATGCTCGACGGCGTGAACGACAGCGATGCCCACGCGCGTCAGCTGCTCGCGCTGGTCGGCGCCAGGGCCACCGGCGTGGCGTGCAAATTCAACCTGATTCCATTCAATCCCTTCCCGGCGTCGGGGCTGAAGCGCTCGCCGAACGATCGAGTGATGGCGTTCGCACGGGTGCTGCAGGACGGCGGGCTGGTCGCGACCGTGCGCAAGACCCGGGGTGACGACATTGACGCGGCCTGCGGTCAACTCGCCGGCGAGGTGCAGGACCGCACCAACGCCAGGCTGCGCATGACGCGCGCCCCGGTGAAGTTGCATCGCAGTGGTTCGGCCATAGCCGAAGCGGTCCGCGCCGGCCGCACCGACCGACAGGAGACCAACGCATGATGCTGTCGTCGCCGGGCCGTGCGCGCGTGTGGCTCCTGCCGATCGTGCTGGTTGCGCTGCTGGTGGCCTGTGCGAGCCGCCCACCGGGCGACGAGCTGTTCGGCGACACGAAGGACAGGGTCACCGCGTCCGACGAATCGGATGCAAGCAAGCGCGCCGGCGTGCGGATGGAGCTCGCGGCCGGCTACTTCGGCCGCGGCCAGATGACGACCGCGCTCGACCAAGTCAAGCTCGCGCTGATCGCCGACCCGACGCTCGGTGAGGCCTACAACCTTCGCGGTCTCATCTACGCGAACCTGGGGGACGACCAGCTCGCCGAGGAAAGCTTTCGACGCGCGTTGCAGCTGAACCCCCGCGATCTGGATGCGATGCAGAATTTCGGCTACTACCTGTGCCAGAAGAAGCGCTACCCGGAGGCTGGCAACATGTTCGATCAGGCGCTTGCCGTGCCGCAGAACCGGGAGCCATCGCGCACGCTGTTGACGAAGGGCGTATGCCAGGCCTTCGCGGGGCAGCTGGCGGAGTCCGAGGCCACCCTGTTGCGCGCCTACGAGCTCGACCCGACGAACCCCTCGACCGCGGTAAATCTGTCCGAGGTGTTGTACCGGCGTGGCGACTACGAGCGTGCGCGCTTCTACATCCGGCGCGTTAATTCGGTGCCGGCGTTGAGCGGCTCGCAGACGCTCTGGCTGGCCGCCCGGATCGAGCGGCGGCTCGGCAACCGCTCCGGCGCGCAGGACCTCGGCGACCAGTTGCGCAAGCGCTTTCCCGAATCGCGCGAGGCGGCCTCCTTTGAGCAGGGCAAGTTTGATGAATGACCTACCCGTCGCTCCCCCCGCGACCGATGGCGCTGCCGAAACCCCGCCGTCGCCGACCACCGCGGGCGACCTGCTGCGCCAGGCGCGGCAGGCTCGAGGCCTGCACATCGGTGCACTGGCGGCGGCGATCAAGGTCGGGTCGCGCAAGCTCGAGCTGCTCGAGGCAAACCAGTTCGACCAGCTGCCCGACGCCACATTCACGCGCGCGCTTGCGCACACAGTCTGTCGTGCGCTGAAGGTCGATGCCGCACCGATCCTGGCGCTGCTGCCGCCCCTCAAAGGCGTGCGTCTGGAGGAAGTGGCCGTCGGCCTGAACACACCCTTCCACGAGCGCCCCGGGCGCCTCGTGCCGAAGGAGTGGGCGACCGTGGCGAGCCCGGCGCTTTGGCTCGCCGCGTTGCTGCTGATCGCCGCACTGGCGGTTTACCTGATGCCGTCCGGGTGGCTGCCGTTGCAAAAGGCGACCGTGGCGCTTGCCCCTGCCGAACTGCCGGTCGCCCCGCAACCTGTGGCCGAGCCGGTGCCGACGCCCGCGTCGCCCGCACCTGCCTTCGCAGCATCGGCAGCGATCGAAGTATCCGCGCCCGCAGCAGAGCCCATCGGCCCGCCGGCCGAGACCGAGGCCGCAGCGCCGGCCTCCGCGGCGCCCGCCGGTGTCCTGCAATTGCGTGCCACCGCGCCTTCATGGGTCGAGGTGACCGACGCTCGCGGACGACTGTTGATTGCGCGTCTGCTGCAGCCGGGCGACGACGTCGGCCTCGACGGCGCCCTACCGCTGAAAGTGAAAATCGGCAACTCCGCCGCGACGCGGGTGGTGTTCCAAGGCCAGCCGCTGGCGCTCGCCGCGTACACCCGCGACAACGTGGCGCGGTTCGATCTCAAGTAGTGCGGGGCGCAAAACCATGAGCGACATGACCGAGCTTTCAGCGGCTCTCGACGATTTCGTCGAACCGGCCAAGGCGGCGGCGCGCCGCTCGCGCCAGGTGCCGGTGCGTTGGGGCGCGCGGGTCGTCACGGTCGGCGGCGATGCGCCGGTGAGGGTGCAGGCGATGACCAACACCGACACGGTCGACGTGATCGGAACCGCGATCCAGGTCAAGGAGCTGGCGATCGCGGGCTGCGAGATGGTGCGCATCACCGTCAACACGCCCGAGGCGGCCGCCGCCGTGCCTTACATCCGCGAGCAGCTCGACCGCATGGGCATCGATGTGCCGCTGATCGGCGAC
>JANMAW010000330.1:0-5755 GCA_031360005.1 Rhizobacter sp. | reverse complement strand
CGACGGGCGTGCCTTGCCGATGCAGCTCGAGGACGAACCCGCCACCGGTGCGACCGAGCGCCTGCTGGTGCTCGAGGAGTCGCGCAGCTTCTACACCTTCGTCAACGTCGACGCCGAACCGGTGCCGTCGCTGCTGCGCGGATTCTCGGCACCGGTGATCCTGGTCGACGGGCTGGCCGATGCGGATCTGCTGGTGCTGCTTAAGCACGATACCGACCCGTTCAACCGCTGGGAGGCCGCGCAGCGCCTCGCACTCAGCCGCCTGCTCGCCGCTGCGCGCAGCGAATCGCCGCTCGAACTCGATGCGCCGTTTGTCGACGCGATGCGCAGCGTGCTGCGGCATCCGGCGCTGGATGCCGCGTTCAAGGACCTGGTGCTGACGCCGCCGAGCGAAGGCTACATGGCCGAACAGCTCACCCCGGTCGATCCGCAGCGCATCCACGCCGCGCGCGAGTGGCTGCTGCGGCAACTGGCCATGGCGTTGCGAGCCGACTGGGAATGGGCGTTCCAAGCGCATCAGGTCGTCGGCCCGTACTCGCCCGACCCGCTCCCGGCCGGCAAGCGTGCGCTGGCGAACCGCGCGCTGGCGATGCTATGCCTCGACTCCGTGACGAAGGGCGAGGCAAGCTGGCCGGGGCATGCCTACCAGCGCTTCGACGACGCGACCCAGATGACCGATCGCCTCGGCGCATTGACTGCACTGGTGCGATCGCACGCCGCGCCCGCAGAGCCGGCGCTGCAACGGTTCTACGAGATGTTCCGGGCCGAGCCGCTCGTGATCGACGCGTGGTTCGCACTGCAGGCGAGCGCGCCCGAAGTCGATGGCCGGGTGTTTGGGCGCGTCAAGCAGTTGCTCAAGCACCCGGACTTCTCGATCCGCAACCCGAACCGCGCGCGCAGCCTGCTGGGCGCGTTCTGCTCGGGCAACCCGGCCGCATTTCATCGCAGCGACGCCGCAGGCTATGTGTTCTGGGCCGAGCACGTGATGGAGCTCGACGTCATCAATCCGCAGCTCGCCGCGCGTTTCGCGCGGGTGCTCGACCGCTGGAGCAAGCTCGCCGAGCCCTACCGCAGCGCCGCGCGCGAGGCCATCTCGCGAGTCGCGGCCAAGCCCGACCTGTCGGGCAACGTGCGCGAGATCGTTTCCAACGCGCTGGCGCCGTGAAGGGCGTGTGATCCCACTCCGAAGGCTCTGCACATGGTCAAGAAGATCAAGACGAACGCGTTCTACGCCCAGTCGGGCGGCGTGACGGCGGTCATCAACGCATCCGCATGCGGGGTGATCGAGACCGCGCGAGCGCACAAGGACAGGATCGGCAGGGTCTATGCCGGGCGCAACGGCATCATCGGCGCGTTGACCGAAGACCTGATCGACACCGGCAAGGAATCGGCCGCGGCCATTGCCGCGCTGCGCTCGACGCCTTCGGGCGCGTTCGGCTCGTGCCGCTACAAGCTCAAGTCGCTCGAGACCCATCGGCGCGAGTACGAACGCCTGATCGAGGTCTTCAAGGCGCACGACATCGGCGTTTTCTTCTACAACGGCGGCGGCGACTCGGCCGACACCTGCTTCAAGGTCAGCCAGCTGTCCGAAACGATGGGCTACCCGTTGCAGGCGATCCACGAGCCGAAGACGATCGACAACGATCTGCCGATCACCGACTGCTGCCCCGGCTTCGGCTCGGTGGCGAAGTACGTCGCGGTGTCGACGCTCGAAGCCTCGTTCGACGTGCGCTCGATGGCCAGGACCTCGACCAAGGTGTTCGTCGTCGAGGTGATGGGCCGGCATGCCGGGTGGATCGCAGCGGCCGGCGGGCTGGTCGAGGACCAGGGCATTCCGGTCGTGATCCTTTTCCCCGAGATCGTGTTCGACGAGCCGAAGTTCCTCGCGCGCGTCGACACGCTGGTCAGGCAGCATGGCTTCTGCACCGTGGTCGTCTCCGAGGGCTGCCACCACGCGGACGGCACGTTCCTCGCCGAACAGGGCGCGCGTGACGCGTTCGGCCATGCGCAACTCGGCGGCGCCGCACCGGTGGTCGCGAACATGGTCAGGCGCGCGCTCGGCCACAAGTTCCATTGGGCGGTGGCCGACTACCTGCAACGCGCGGCGCGCCACATCGCGTCGGCGACCGACGTGAAGCAGGCCTACGAACTCGGCAAGAAGGCGGTCGAACTGGCACTGAAGGGCCACAACGCGGTGATGCCGACGGTCGAGCGCATTTCCGACGCGCCCTACAGGTACCGGATCGGCGTGGCACCGCTGGCCAAGGTCGCGAACGTCGAGAAGTTCATGCCGCGCGACTTCATCACCACGGATGGCTTCGGAATCACCGACAAGTGCCGGCGCTATCTCACCCCGCTGATCCAGGGAGAGGACTATCCCAAGTACCGCGGCGGGCTGCCGCTGTACGTGACATTGAAGAACGTCGCGGTGCCGAAGAAGCTGGCGGCGTTCGAGCTGAAGTCGGCTGACGCCGTCGGATAGAATCCGACCTTGCTTGAAGCGGCGCTCCGCTTCAAAGGTCTGACAAGACCACGCCGGTGTAGCTCAGTTGGTAGAGCAGCGCATTCGTAATGCGAAGGTCGGGAGTTCGACTCTTCTCACCGGCACCAGTGGAATCAGGAAGTTGGCCCGGCTACATTGGTTTGGCTTTGTCGTCTTGGCGCCTTGATGCAGCCCCGGTCACGACTTGCCACCTGATCTGCTGGTGGAGCCGACGACGGCAGCGCGTTCAAACACTTTCCGTCACCGGGCAGTCAGGCACGTTCAGTCGTCGCGATCGTGGCCGCGGCCTTTGCCGTGCTTCTTGCCGTGGTCCTTGTCATGGCCTCGACCCTTGTCGTCGTCCTTGTCCCAGCCGCGGTGCCGGCCGCGATTCCAGCCAGGATGCTCGTGTTCGTAGCGCTCACGAACCCAGGTTTCCTGCACGAAGTACACCGGCTGGCCGCACGCGCCGTAACGGTCGCAGTAGCGACGCCAGTCTCTTTGATGTGCCGGCGGCACGTAGAGGTAGACCGGCTGACGCTGAACCATGACGGGTTGCGGCGCGATGATGACCGGCTGCGGCAACACGAGCGCCGGCCGGGGAAGGTCGCCGATGTTGATGCGGCCATAGACGCCGGGTTGGTTGATGCCGATCGAGACACCCACGGTGGGCTGGGCGGCTGCGGAACCGAGCGCACCTGCGGCGAGCGCCAACGCGATGATTTTCTTCATGGTGTCCTCCTGGGTGGATCGTCAGTCATCAACGCGCCTGATGCATGCCGCGACGACAGCTTTTTGCTGGCTCAGCGTGAATTTGCGCACGATTGAGCGCATGATGACGCAGTGGCGGAAGGGGTCGCATGCGGCGCGCGAAACAGCAGATTTCCTATAGGCGGGCGCTCTGTGCCGACGTGCGCCCGGAATTGACCGCCGTCCGCCGACCGGGGCAGCAACCTGTGGAGGACGGCGATGTCAGTGCTCGGTGATGTTCTTGACAGCCTGAACTCGATGAGCATGTTGCAGCTGCTAGCCGCGTTCCTGGCATGCATCGGTTACGCGTTTGCGCAGGGCGGCCTGCCCGGGCCGCGCGGGCGCAACGTCGCTTGTGCGGTCGCCGTGATGGGCGCGGCCGGCTTCGCTGTCGAGAGCGCCGAATGGATGCACGCCGCTGTGCTGCTCGCAGCCGCGGTCGCTGGCCTGGGTGTATTCGTTGCGGTGGTGTGGATCACCAGCAGCATGCTTGGTTTCGGGCGTTCAGGTCTGCAACTGTCGCGCGACACCGCGCCGGCAGAGGCGGCCCCAGAGCCCGGCCCAGCGCAGGCACAGTCGGCGCGCAGCAGCGAACGGGCTCATGCGATCTGAGTCGCGACGCTGGTCAATGCGGCCGCACTGCTCTCAAGAAGCTCGGGCCGCCTGATCCGGCGCGCGCGACCTCACGGGCCGGCGCGCTAGGAGTTTCCCGAGCTTTCCGAGGTTGCGGCGCTACCCGCAATGGCGCACCATCGGCGCATTCGAACTTCGAGGGCGCGCCGTGAAGAAGAACACCGCCGAACTCTCCGCCGCCGAAATGGCGCTTCGCGACGCCGCGCTGGAATACCACCGCACGCCGGTGCGCGGAAAAATCTCGGTTCAACCGACCAAGCCGCTGTCGAACCAGCGCGACCTGTCGCTCGCCTACTCGCCCGGCGTCGCCTACGCCTGCCTGGCGATCGAGGCAGACCCGTCGCTGGCCGCCGAATACACCTCGCGCGCCAACCTCGTCGGCGTGATCACCAACGGCACCGCGGTGCTGGGCCTGGGCGACATCGGTCCACTGGCCGGCAAGCCGGTGATGGAGGGCAAGGGCTGCCTGTTCCAGAAGTTCGCCGGCATCGACGTGTTCGATATCGAACTGGCCGAGCGCGACCCTGACAAGCTGGTCGACATCATCGCCGCGCTCGAGCCGACGCTCGGCGGCGTGAACCTCGAGGACATCAAGGCGCCCGAGTGCTTCCATATCGAAAAGAAGCTGCGCGAACGCATGAAGATCCCGGTCTTCCACGACGACCAGCACGGCACCGCGATCATCTCCAGCGCGGCCCTGCTGAACGCGCTGGAACTGGTGGGCAAGAACATCGGCGAGGTGAAGATCGCGGTCTCGGGCGCGGGCGCTGCGGCGATCGCCTGCCTCGACCTGATGATCGAGCTCGGCGTGTCGAAAGCCAACGTCTACGTGTGCGACTCGAAGGGCGTGATCCACGACCGTCGCGAAGACAAGCTCGATGCTTCGAAGCAGCGCTATGTACAGAAGACCGCGGCGCGCACGCTGGCCGACGCGATGGACGGCGCCGACGTGATGCTCGGTTGCTCGGCCGCCGGCGCGGTGACAGCCGAGATGGTGGCCTCGATGGCGGGCAAGCCCATCATCCTGGCGCTCGCGAACCCTGAGCCGGAAATCCGCCCCGAGCTGGCGAAGCAGGTGCGGCCTGATTGCATCATCGCCACCGGCCGCTCCGATTACCCGAACCAGGTCAACAACGTCCTGTGTTTCCCGTACATCTTTCGCGGTGCGCTCGACAGCGGCGCGACCAGCATCACCGAGGCGATGAAGGTCGCCTGCGTGCGCGAGATTGCCGATCTGGCCAAGGCCGAGATCAGTGCCGAGGTGGCATCGGCATACGCGGGGCGCGAACTGCGCTTCGGGCCCGATTACCTGATCCCGACGCCGTTCGATTCGCGCCTGATCCTGCGCATCGCGCCGGCCGTCGCAGCGGCCGCCGAGGCCTCCGGCGTGGCGACGCGCCCGATCAAGGACATGGAGTTGTATCGCCAATCGCTCACGCGCTTCGTCACCCACACCGGCATGTTCATGCGCCCGGTGTTCGAGGCCGCACGCACGAGCCCGAGGCGCGTCGCCTATGCCGAAGGCGAGGACGAGCGGGTGTTGCGCGCAGTCCAGATCGCGCTCGATGAAAAGCTCGTGCGGCCGATCCTGATCGGGCGGCCGGCGGTGATCGCCGCGCGCATCGAACGCGCCGGGCTGAGGCTGCAGGCGGAGCGCGACTTCGAGGTCGTCAACCCCGAAGACGACGCGCGCTTCCGCCAGTACTGGGAGACCTACCATCGCCTGAATGCCCGCGATGGCGTGACGCCCGAGATGGCGAAGGCCGCGGTGCGGCGATCCAACACGACCATCGCCGCGCTGATGGTGCATCTGGGTGATGCCGACGGCATGCTGTGCGGGCTGGTCGGGCGCTTCGATGGCCACCTCGACCATGTGAACGAGGTGATCGG
>JANMAW010000282.1:0-2523 GCA_031360005.1 Rhizobacter sp. | reverse complement strand
CGGCATCGTCGTGGCCCCCGGCCCCGACAGAAACGCCGACAGCACCACGTCGTCGAGCGACAGCGTGAAGGTGAGCAACCAGGCCGACAGCAGCGCCTGCGAAATCATCGGCAGCGTGACGAGGGTGAACACCTGCCAGGGGCGCGCGCCAAGGTCCATCGCGGCTTCCTCGAGCTGCGGGTTCAGGTCCTGAAGACGCGCCTGCACGATGACCGCGGCATAGGCCATGCCGAGCAGCAGGTGGCCGATCCAGATGGTCAGCAGGCCGCGCTCGGGGAAGCCCAGCGTTCGCTGTATTGCCACCAGCATCAGCAGCAGCGACAAGCCAATGATCACCTCGGGCATCACCAGCGGCGCGTTCAGCATGCCGGAGAACAGGGTGCGGCCGGCGAAGCGCCGGTATTTGACCAGCGCGATCGCCGCGAGCGTGCCGAGCACGACCGACGCGCATGCCGTGAAGAATGCGATCTTCAGCGACAACCACAGGCCGGCCAGCATTTCGGTGTCGGAGACCAGCGCCGCATACCATTTCAGCGTGAAGCCGCGCCAGACATTGGGCACCGGCGAATCGTTGAACGAGTACAGCACCAGCGCGACGATCGGCAGGTACAGGAACGCGAAGCCAAGCGACAGCCAGCCGCGCGCAAACCAGCGGATCACGCCCAAGGCCCCCACGTCGCGTCGCTCCTGCCCCCCGAGGGGGCGCAGCCCGCCTCGGCGCGGCCCGGCGTCGAACTGGCGGCGTTCATGGTCTCCTCTCCGTCGCTTCGGCCTGGTATTTGTTGAAGATCGCCAGCGGCACGATGATCAGCAGCACCATCGCAACCGCCACCGCCGAGGCCATCGGCCAGTCGTTGTTGCTGAAGAATTCGTCCCACAGCGTGCGGCCGATCATCTGGGTTTGCGGGCCGCCAAGCAGCTCGGGTATCACGTACTCGCCGACGCACGGTATGAACACCAGCATCGACCCGGCGATGATGCCGGCCCTCGACAGCGGCACGGTGACCTTCCAGAACGCGACCCACGCGGTCGCCCCCAGGTCGGCCGCGGCTTCGAGCAGGCGCAGGTCCATCTTCGCGAGGTTGGAGTAGAGCGGCAGGATCATGAACGGCAGATAGGTGTAGGTCATGCCGAGTACCAGCGAGAACGGCGTGTTCATCAACTGCCCTTGTGCCGGGATCAGGTTGCCGGCGAGCAGCGCGCGATCGAGTCCGGTCGCAGCGATCAAGTCGGCGGCCCAGCCGTGTTCGCTGAGCAGGCCCTTCCAGGCGTAGACGCGCAGCAGGAACGAGGTCCAGAACGGCAGCATCACCAACATCAGCAAGGCCGGCTGCAGCGTCGGCCTGGCGCGAGCCATGAAGTAGGCGAACGGGTAACCCAGCGCCAGGCACAACACCGTCGTGACGGCGGCGTACTTCAGGCTCGACAGATAGGTCATGAAGTAGAGATCGTCCTGAACGAGCAACAGGTAGTTGCTGATTTTCAATGTCAGCGTCAGCACCCCGTCCTGGAAGCTCAGCACGTCCTTGAAGGAGACGGTCTCCATCTCGGAGACGCTGATCTTCATCACGATCAGGAACGGCAGCAGAAAGAACAGCAGCAGCCAGACGTAAGGCACGCCGATGACGGCGCGGCGGCCGCTGCGCGTGGTGCGGTTCGACCGGCCGCTCATGCCGTCAATACCACTTGCGAGCTTGGCGACCAACTGGCCCAGGCCGCGTCGCCCCACGTGAGCTCGTGGGCGCGGTGGCGCTCGGTGTTGCTGCTGCTGATCTTCAGCACCAGCCCGCTGGCCAGCAACAGGTGATAGATGGTGAAGCTGCCGAAGTACGCCAGGTCTTTCACGGTGCCGCGCACCCGGTTGACCTCGGGCCCCGGTTCGCGGCCGACCGCTGCCGGCGCGTCGCGCGAGATGCGGATCTTCTCGGGCCGCAGCGCCACCGACACGCGCATGCCTTCGGTCCCGGTGATGCCGTGGCCGACGTGATGCGTGCAATCGGCGCAGCGGATCAGCACGTGGTCGGCTTCGTCGGCGACCAGCGTGCCGTCCATCAGGTTCACGTTGCCGATGAAGTCGGCGACGAAACGATTCGCCGGCGTCTCGTAGATGTCGCTCGGCGCGCCCACCTGCAGCAAGCTGCCTTCGCTCATCACCGCGATGCGCGAGGCCATCGTCATCGCCTCTTCCTGGTCGTGCGTGACCATCACGCAGGTCACACCGACCTTCTCGATGATGTTGACGAGCTCGATCTGGGTCTCTTCGCGAAGCTTCTTGTCGAGCGCGCCGAGCGGCTCGTCGAGCAGCAGCAGCTGCGGCGTTTTCGCCAGGCTGCGCGCCAGCGCCACGCGCTGCTGTTGGCCGCCCGACAACTGGTGCGGCTTGCGCTTCGCGAACGTGCCAAGTTGCACCAGCTTGAGCATCTCGTCGACGCGTGCAGCGACCTCGGCCGCCGCAAGCCCGCTGCGGCGAGGGCCGAATGCGACGTTGTCCCACACCGTCATGTGCGGGAACAGCGCGTAGGA
>JANMAW010000280.1:0-3382 GCA_031360005.1 Rhizobacter sp. | reverse complement strand
CCGGGGCGGCGTGGCCGAGCGAGCGGATGCGCTCGGCGACCGGGTCGACCGCGTTCCACAACTCGGTGTATTGCATCAGGTCACGATGCTGTTCAGCGACCGCGGCACGCCCGACGGCTACCGCCACATGGACGGCTTCGGCAGCCACACTTTCAGCCTGATCGACGAAGCCGGCGGGCGTGTCTGGGTCAAGTGGCACCTGAAGACGAAGCAGGGCATCAGGAACCTGAGCGCGGAAGAGGCCGGCCGCCTGGCCGGTGCCGACCCCGATCACGCGCAACGTGACCTGTTCAACGCGATTGCCGATGGCAACTTCCCGAAGTGGGACGTGTCGATCCAGGTGATGACCGAGAGCGAAGCGGTGGCCTGGGAGCAGCGCACCGGCTGGAACCCGTTCGACCTGACGAAGGTCTGGCCCTACGCTGACTTCCCGCGCATTTCGGTGGGTGTGCTCGAACTCAATCGCAACCCCGACAACTACCACGCGCACGTCGAGCAGGCGGCGTTCTCGCCGTCCAACATCGTTCCGGGCCTGGGCTACAGCCCCGACAAGATGCTCCAGGGGCGCCTGTTCGCGTATCACGACGCGCAGCTCTACCGCGTCGGCACGAATCACCAGCACCTGCCGGTGAACCGCGCACGCTGCCCCTTCCACAACCAGCAGCGCGATGGGCAAATGGCGATCGACAACGGCGGCTCGGCGCAGAACTACGAGAACGTCAATGCGGCCGGCACGTCGCCGAGCGGCTTCGGCCACGGCGACCCGGGCTGGGCGCTGAACGGCGTGGCCGGGCGCTACGACGAACGCGGCAGGTCGGACGACTTCACCCAGGCCGGCAACCTGTTCCGCGTGATGAAGCCCGATGCGCAGGAGCGGCTGACGAGCAACATCGCAGGCGCGATGAAGGATGTGACGGCGGACATCAAGGCGGTCCAGATCGGCCACTTCACGAAGGCCGATCCGGCGTACGGCGCGGCGGTGGCGCGCAAGCTGGCGGCACTCGGCGCCGCCGACACCGAAGCGGCGAAGCAGTTGTCCGTGGTGAAGGAGGCTTGACTTGACGACCTGGCGCCGGTCCTTGGGTCTCGTCATCCACCTTGGCGGGCTCGCGCTGCTGGCCCAGCATTTCGGCATGCGCCTGAGCTGACGCTGGCCAGGAGTGCAGGCACGCGGCGACTTTCGCGTGCCTGCGCTACATTCGTCGCTCTATATTTTCCGTATCGACTCGACCGGAGCAGGACGATGGCAAAGAAAGTGGCGAAGGGCAGCAAGGACACGCCGGCCGCGCGCGGCTCGCACATCAACATCGGGATCAGCGAAGCCGACCGCGGCGCGATCGCCGGCGGCCTGGCGCACCTGCTGGCCGACACCTACACGCTGTACCTGACGACGCACAACTTCCACTGGAACGTGACCGGGCCGATGTTCAATACGCTGCACCAGATGTTCATGGTGCAATACACCGAGTTGTGGAACGCGGTCGACCCGGTCGCCGAGCGCATCCGCTCGCTCGGCCACGCCGCCCCGGGCTCGTATGCGCAGTTCAGCGCGCTGGCGTCGATCAAGGACGCGCCGACAGCGCCGCCGAAAGCGCTCGAGATGGTGCGCATCCTGGTCGAAGGCCATGAGGCCGTGGCGCGCACCGCGCGCGGCGTCTTCCCGCTCGCCGACAAGGCCGGCGACGAGCCCACCGCCGACCTGCTGACGCAACGCCTGACGGTGCACGAGCAGACGGCCTGGATGCTGCGCTCGCTGCTGGAAGAGTAGGCGCGCCGGACCGCCCCACGCGCCGTCAGCGATGCGCATCGCGATCGTCACCTTCGACGGGTTCGACGAACTCGACGCGTTCATCGCGTTCGGGTTGCTGAACCGGCTCAGCGCGGACGGCTGGAAGGCCGAGATCACCAGCCCGATGACCCGTGTCACGTCGATGAACGGCTTGACGGTGCAGGCCCAGCAGCCGCTGGAATTCGCCAACGAGGCCGATGCGGTGATCTTCGGCGGCGGCATCTACACCCGCGCGATTGCGCAGGGCATGGGCCAGAGCGGCGCGCTGCTCGATCGCCTGCAGCTCGACCCGTTGCGCCAGACGATCGGGGCGCAATGCTCCGGCGTGCTGCTGCTGGCGCGCCTGGGGCTGCTGGCCGACATGCCGGCGTGCACCGACGTGGCGACCAAGCCGTGGTTGATCGAGGCCGGCGTGCGCGTCGAGGAGGCGCCGTTCCACGCCCGCGGCCCGGTCGCCACTGCCGGTGGTGGCCTCGCCGCGCAGTACCTCGCGGCCTGGATGATGGCGCGCGCGAGGGGCTTCGAGGAGGCGGCGCAGGCGCTGCAGCGGGCGGCGCCGGTGGGCGAGCAGGAGGCCTACGCGGCGCGGCTGCTCGAGGTCGTCCGGCCGTTCATCGACGCACCGCCCGGCTGACAGCCACGGGCGCGCGCCGCTGCCCGCGATAATCGCGGGTTGTCTTATTGAGGCGTCCGCGCGCTTGCGGCCGCAGCCGCATGTCCGACCTCACGCCCATCGAACTTGCGAAGAACGTGCGCCGCCGCCGCACCTTCGCGATCATTTCGCACCCCGACGCCGGCAAGACCACGCTGACGGAGAAGCTGCTGCTGTTCTCCGGCGCGATCCAGATCGCCGGGTCGGTGAAGGCGCGCAAGGCGTCGCGCCACGCGACCAGCGACTGGATGGAGATCGAGAAGCAGCGCGGCATCTCGGTGGCGAGCTCGGTGATGCAGATGGAATACCGCGACTGCGTCATCAACCTGCTCGACACACCAGGCCACCAGGATTTCTCGGAAGACACCTACCGGGTGCTGACCGCAGTCGATGCCGCGCTGATGGTGATCGACGCCGCCAACGGCGTCGAGCCGCAGACGCGCCGGCTGCTGCAGGTCTGCCGCGCCCGCAACACGCCGATCCTGACCTTCGTGAACAAGATGGACCGCGAGGTGCAGGACCCGATGGTGCTGATGGAAGAGATCGAGCGCGAGCTCGGCATGGAGGTCGTGCCGTTCACCTGGCCGGTCGGCATGGGCAAGTCCTTCCACGGCGTGATGGACCTGCGCGAGCAGCAGATGCGCGTGTTCAGCCCCGGCGAAGACCGCAACCACAACAACGACGAGATCCTGAGCGGGCTGGAGAATCCGGCGTATGCCGAGCGCTTCGGCATGCAGTACGAGCAGGCCGAGGGCGAGATCCGGCTGCTGGCCGACGCCGCACCGCTGTTCGACCGCGCAGCGTTCCTGGCCGGCAGGCAGACGCCGATGTTCTTCGGCTCGGCGGTCAACAACTTCGGCGTGCGCGAGGTGCTCGATGCGCTGGTCGACCTGGCGCCCGCACCGGGCGCGCGCACCGCGATCCAGCGCGAGGTCCAGCCC
>JANMAW010000267.1:0-8880 GCA_031360005.1 Rhizobacter sp. | reverse complement strand
GGCATGCTGAAGCCCCTGATCCGGCGTTCGAACGCCGGCAAAGCCTCGCGCAGCGCGTCGATCGCGTAGTCCGGCAGGCACGCGTTGCCGGGCGCACCCAGATCGGTGGGCCGCACGCCAGGCTTGTACGACGGCGCAACGCTGCCGAAAGCGGTCGACGCGCGACCCTCGATGAAATCGCCGACGCGCTGGCCCGGCGCCTCGTAATTGCCGCCGCCGAGCTCGAACGCGCGCGATTCCCAATGGCGCTGGAAGGCGATGCCGTCGAGCGGGTTCACCGTGCCGTCGCGCCTGCCGTCCTGCCGATAGTCCTGCGGCGTGATGCCGACGACGATGCCGGCGTTGGCGTTGCGCTCGTTGCGCGAATACTGGCTCATGCCGTTCGTCACGACGCGCCCCGGCTCCGATGCGGCAGCGACGACGGTGCCGCCGGGACACATGCAGAAGCTGTAGACGGAGCGGCCGTTCGCCGCGTGATGCACCAGCTTGTAGTCGGCCGCGCCGAGCATCGGGTTGCCGGCGTTCGCGCCGAAGCGCGCGGTGTCGATGAGCGATTGCGGGTGCTCGATGCGGAAGCCGACCGAGAACGGCTTGGCTTCCATGAACACGCCGCGCGCATGCAGCATCTCGAAGGTGTCGCGCGCGCTGTGGCCGACCGCGAGCAGCACATGATCGGCAGCGATCTGCTCGCCGCTCGAGAGCATCACGCCGCGAATGTGGCGTCCGTCGTTGGCGCGAATTTCGCCGTCATCAACGCCACGAAACTGGCGTGCCTCGTCGCCCGTGCCATGCACGTGTACTGGCTCATCGTCGACGCCGCGAATGCGGCCGCGCTCGATCAGCAGATCCGTCACGCGTTGCTCGAAGCGGATCTCGCCGCCGAGCGCCACGATTGCCGCGCGCATCTTCTCGACCACGCCGACCAGCCGGAACGTGCCGATGTGCGGCTTGGCGACGTACAGGATCTCTTCCGGCGCGCCCGCCTTCACGAATTCGGTGAACACCTTGCGCGTCAGGTGGCGAGGGTCGCTGATCTGGCTCCACAGCTTGCCGTCGGAAAACGTGCCGGCTCCACCTTCGCCGAACTGCACGTTCGACTCCGGGTTCAGCAAGTGCTTGCGCCAAAGGCCCCAGGTGTCTGCGGTGCGCTCGCGAACCTTCTTGCCGCGCTCGAGCACGATCGGCCGCAGGCCCATCTGCGCCAGCACCAGCGCCGCGAAAATGCCGCACGGTCCGAAACCGACGACCAGCGGTCGCGTGCGCGCAGCCGCGAAGAAGTCGGCCGGCGCGTGGCCGATCACGTGGTAGCCCGTGTCGGGTGCGGGCCCGATGTGCGGCCGGCCGGCCAGTCGCGCGAGCACGGCCGGCTCGTCGTCGAGCGCGCAGTCGACGGTGTAGATCAGCTGAACCGCGTTCTTCTTGCGCGCGTCGACGCTGCGCCTGAAAACGCTGAAGCTCCGCAGTGCCGATTCGGCAACTCCGAGGCGCGCAGCGATGGCCGTCGGCAACGCGGTCTCGGCGTGGTCCAGCGGCAGGCGCAGTTCGGTGATTCGCAGCATCGGAAGAAGCGGGTTCTTCGCGCCATTGTCGGGTCAGCCGAACGCGGGCCGATCCCGCTTTCAGGGCCGGCGAACCTGCGCCTGCACTTTCGATGGATGTCGGGCCGGCAGAAAAGGCCGCGCGAACGCGGCCTGCCGAACGTGTCCGGACCTCAGCCTTGGCGGCGCGACAAGACCACCTTCACGCGCTGCGCCAGCTTCGACGACGCGGCGTGCGCGTTGGCCCGGCGTGCGACCAGTGCAGCGTCGTCGTAGTCGCTGCGTTGCAGCGTGCCGCCGGCGGCAGCCTCGAGCACATCCGCGTTCACCTGCGCACGTGTCACAACCGATGGCCTGTAGAGCTCGGCGCCGAACGGGTTGTAGGTGCGGTTCGCTGCGGCGCCGATCAGGCTCTTGCGGCCGGTCCTGGCGTCCGCCAGTTCGGCGACCACCTGTGCGCGGGTCGTGGTCGACAGCGCGGCGGCGGCACGAGCGTCGGCGTCGTAGTCGGTGCGCTGCAGCGTGCCGTCGGCGACGGCCGTCGCGCGGTCGGCGTTGACTTGTGCGCGGGTCAGCGGCGCGGCGCCGGCCGCGGCGTTATCGGCCATCGCCAGGGTGCCGAGCAACGAGACCGCGACGGTCGCGGCATAGAGAAGCTTGCTGTTCATGATGGTGTCTTTCAATTCAAAGGTGCTTGACGTTCCCGGGCAGGGCGGCGCTTGTGCGCCGTCTTGTCCGGCCTCGGTGAGTTCGTCCTCATCGATGGAATGAACTCTAGGCATTGCAGAACCCTCAATAAATAGCCTATGGTTCAATTGCGTATTGCTGAAACAGAAACAACACGGGGGTTGAAACGATGGACCGACTGCATTCGATGCGGGTGTTCTCGCGCGTCATCGACGCCGGCAGCTTCGCCGCCGCGGCCCGCGAGCTGAACCTCTCTCCGGCCGTCGTCACCCGGCTCGTCGCCGACCTGGAGGAGCACCTTGGATCGCGCCTGATCAGCCGCACCACCCGGCGCCTGTCGCTCACCGACACCGGTGAGTTGTATCTGGAGCGCGTGCGCCACATCCTGACCGAAGTCGAAGAGGCGGAGGCGCTCGCGACCGCGGCGACTGCGGAGCCGCGCGGCCATCTGCGCGTGCTGTGCCCGCCGGCTTTCGCGGTGCACCAGCTTGCCAAGCATCTGCCGAAATTTCGGGCGCTGCACCCGCGCGTGACGATAGAGCTGTCGGCCCCCGGGCCTGTGGAAACCGTCGATGAGAACTTCGATGTGAGCATCCTCGTCGAAGGCCGGCGCCCGCTCGACGGCAGCTTCGTCGCGCGGCGGCTGGCGCGTTCGGAAGTGATCCTGTGCGCGTCGCCCGAATACCTCGACCAGCATGGCCGGCCGCAACATCCGAAGGATCTGGTCGGTCACGAGAACATGGTGCCGCCGTTCCTGCGCGAACTGACTTTCCATTCAGGTGCTCGCGGCAACGACGAGCCGGCGGCCGAATCTTTCACGCTCGTGCCCGCGCGCTCGGCGCTGAGCACGATCCACACCGATACGATGTACGCGGCCGCGCTGGCCGGCCTGGGCATCACCGGCCTGCCTTCGTTCGTCGCCGAAGACGCGCTGCTCGAAAATGCGCTGGAACGCGTGTTGCCGCAATGGCGCCTTTTCACGACCACGCTGTACGCGGGAATGCCGACGCGCAAGCACGTGCCGGCCCGCACCCGGGTGTTCGTCGACTTCCTCGTGAAGACCTTCGGCGGCGAGGACCGCGACCCGTGGCTGCTGGCCGCCGGTTGCGAGACGCAGCCGCGCAGCCGGCGCACGCCGGTGCAGGAGTCGCTGGTGGTCGCGCCTTAGCGAGCGCAGCGAAGGGCGAGCGATCGCCAGGAGTCACGCAGCGGCGACTTCGTGGCACTCAGAATCTACCGGCACCGTGCTCGGCGCCGGAGCGGGTTTGATGGCCCGGCCCCGGCGCGGCCGTGCCGCGCCGTCAGTAGAAGGTCTCGATGCGCTGCGCGCCCATCAGCGGCTCCAGCAGTCGCGACAGCGGGCGCAGTGCGTTGTAGCGCGCGGCCACCTTGTGCGCGTAGCCGAAGAAGCGCGGCAGGTCTTCGCTGTATTTCGGCTTGGCATCGCGGTGCTTCAGCCGGCAGAAGATGCCCAGCACCTTCAGGTGCCGTTGCAGGCCCATCCACTCGAGTTCGCGCCAGAACTCGGCGAAATCGCCGGGCAACGGCAACCCGGCACGGCGCCCCGCCTGCCAGTAGCGAACCGCCCAGTCGATCTCCTGATCTTCGTCCCACGAAATGAAGGCGTCGCGCAGCAACGAGGCCACGTCGTAGGTGATCGGTCCGCGCACCGCGTCCTGGAAGTCGAGGATGCCCGGATTCGCGCCGGCTTGTGGGTCACCGCCCTGGCAGACCATCAGGTTGCGCGGCATGTAATCGCGGTGCACCGCGACGGACGGCTGCGCGAGTGCGCTTCGCACCAGCGCGTCGCAGGCATCGCGCCACTGCTGCTGCTCATCGGCAGTCCAGGTCACGCCGCACTCGGTCGTGACGCACCAGTCGGGGAACAGCGCGAGTTCGCGTCGCAACAGCGCATCGTCGTAGGCCGGCAGCGTGCTCGCGTCGGCGCGGGTCTGCCACTGCACCAGCGCGCGGATCGCGTCGCGCATCAGTGAATCGCGCAGCGCCGCGTCGCCTTTCGCGACGCTGTCCTGCAGCGCTTTCAGGTAAAGCTGTGAGCCCAGGTCGGTCAGCAACAGGAAGCCGTGCGCGATGTCTTGCTCGAGCACGCGCGGCGCGTTCAGGCCGGCGTCGTGCAGCAGGTGGGCAATCTGGATGAAGGGACGCACGTCTTCCTGCGCGGGCGGCGCATCCATCACGATGAAGCTGCCCCCGGCGCTGCCGTCGACCCGGAAGTAGCGACGAAAGCTCGCATCGCTGGAAGCGCTGCGCAAGCTCGAAAGGTCCAGCCCGTGCGTCGGTGCGACGGCATGCATCCAGCTGTCGAACGCTTGTCGGCGGGCGAGGTCGGGCCAGGCGATCGCAGGGGTGGGAGGTGTGGTGTTCAAGCGGCGCTTCGGTTTTTCGGCGGTGCGCAGGCACAGCCCGTTTCGGGGTCGAGGCGAGGGCGAAGGTGTTTGGCCCTCGTGGATAATCGATTCTACAAACCACATGGCCTCGGGACGCTTCGGTGACGCGCAATCGCGCTGTCCGGGCTCGCACCGCAGGGCTCTTTCCGCCGATCTGCTCTCGGTCATCCACGCTGGTGCTCCCATCCTCTCGACCGGTGAATCCGCTGCTGTCGCCTTTCGCGGCGGCGCTGACCGCGTTGCTCGCCGCCCCCGCGTGGGCGCAGGCGACCGGGGGCCCGGACGAACCGATCGAGTTGCGCCCGTCACCCGCGCTGCAACCGGCCGCGCGCGGTGAAGCCGCCCGTTCGCTGCCGATCATCCTGCGCGCGCAGTCGCTGACCGGTCGCCCCGACCTCGATACCGTCGCCGAGGGCAATGCCGAGTTCCGTCGCGGCGGCATGGTGATCCGCGCCGACCGGCTGAGCTACGACCAGCCCGACGACCTGGCCATCGCACGCGGCAACGTCCACATCAGCCGCGACGGCAACACCTACACCGGCCCCGAGCTGCAGCTGAAGGTGCAGCGCTTCGAGGGTTTCTTCGTCACCCCGGCGTACCACTTCGGCCGCACCGATGCCGGCGGCACTTCGCAGCGCGTCGACTTTCTCGGCGAGCAGCGTGCCGTGGCGACCGCGGCCACCTACACGAGTTGCCCTGCCGACGGCTCGGGCGGACCGGCCTGGCTGCTCACTGCCGACCGCGTGCGCTTCGACTTCGCCACCAACGAAGGCGTGGCCGAAGGCGGCATGCTGCGCTTTTACGGCGTGCCGATCCTGGGCGCGCCGCGACTGAGCTTCCCGCTCACCGACGCGCGCAAGTCGGGTTGGCTGCCGCCCAGCATCGGGCTGGACACGAAGAGCGGGCTGCAGCTGTCGATCCCGTATTACTGGAACATCGCACCGAACCGCGATGCCACGTTCACGCCGGCGCTCAGCACGCGGCGCGGCGCGGCGCTGGAAAGCGAGTTCCGCTACCTCGAGCCCGGCTACGGCGGCGAGGCGAAGCTGAACCTGATGCCTTTGGACCGGCTCACCGGCGGATCGCGCTACGCGCTGACCGGCGCGCACGACAGCGATTTCGGCAACGAGCTGCGGCTGCAGATGCGGCTTCTGCGCGTCTCCGACAACGATTACTGGAAAGACTTTCCGCGCGACGTGGCGAGCTTGACGCCGCGACTGCTCGCCACCGATTTCCAGATCAGCCGGCCGTGGGGCGACTGGACCGCCTACGCCCGCGTGCAACGCTGGCAGGTGCTGCAGACCGACGATCCGGCGAGTCGCATCGAGGCGCCTTACGAGCGCCTGCCGCAGATCGGCGCCCGTTATGGGGGTCGCATCGGTGCCGGTTTCGAGGTCGGCTTCGAAGGTGAGTTCAACCGGTTCGCGAACCCGACCGATGCCTCGCTTGCGCCGCGCGTGACCGGGATGCGCGTGCATGCACTGGGAAGCGTCAGCCGGCCGTTTGTCACGCCGGGCTGGACCCTCACACCCAAGGTGGCGTTCAACGCCGCCTCATACGCGCTGGACCAAACCACGGGCGCCGTGGCGACGAATCCTTCGCGCCTGATCCCGACGCTGAGCCTGGACAGTGCCTGGATCTTCGAGCGCGAGACCCGCTTCTTCGGCCAGGCGGTGCGGCAGACGCTCGAGCCGCGCCTGCTGTACGTCAACACATCGTTCCGCGACCAGACCGGACTGCCTAACTTCGATGCTTCCGCGAAGGACTTCAATTTCGATTCGATCTTCACCGAGAACGCTTTCTCGGGAGTCGATCGGGTGTCCGACGCGCATCAGCTCACGGCCGGCGTCACGACCCGCGTCGTCGATCCCGAAACCGGCGCCGAGCGCCTGCGCCTCGGCGTGGCGCAGCGTTACCTGCTGCGCGACCAGCTCGTCACGCCGGACGGGCAGCCGCTGACGCGGCGCTTCTCCGACCTGCTGCTGCTTGGGTCGACGACACTGATTCCGGCGTGGACTCTCGAGGCTTCGGTGCAGTACAGCCCCGACAACAACCGCGTGACCCGCTCGATCGTCAGCGCGCGCTATTCGCCCGGCCCGTTTCGCACTGTCATCGCGACGTACCGCCTGACCCGCGGCTTGAGCGAGCAGGTCGAGCTGGGCTGGCAGTGGCCGATCTACGGCAGCACGCCCGACGAAGCGCGCGTGTCGCAACGCGCCAGCCGCAGCGGCGAGGCGGGCGGCGGCTGTAACGGCAGCTGGTACGGCGTCGGGCGCATCAACTACAGCACGCTGGAACGCCGTCTGATCGACTCGGTGGTCGGCCTCGAGTACGACGCCGGTTGCTGGATCGGCCGGGTCGTCGCGACACGGCTGTCGACCGGGCGCAGCGAAGCCACCACGCGCCTGTCGCTGCAACTGGAGCTGGTGGGCCTGTCGCGCCTGAACCTCGGTTCGAATCCGCTGCAGCTGTTGAAGGACAATATCCCCGGGTTCCGGCTGCTGCGCGAGGGGCGTGCAGCGGGCCAACCGTCGAGTGCCTATGACTGAATCGTTGTTCTCTGCTTCGCGCCTGATCGTGTGCGCGCTCGTGCTGTGCCTGGGGGCTCCGATGGCGCTGGCCCAGAACAGGCCTTCGGCCACCCCGAACACGGCCGACTACATCGTCGCGGTCGTCAACCAGGAACTGGTGACCAACGCCGAGTTGCAAGCGCGCCTGGCGCGCGTACGCGACGACGCGGCCCGCACCAAGACCCCACTGCCCGCGCCGGTGGAGTTGCGAACGCAGGTGCTTGAGGCATTGATCGACGAACGCGTGCAGGTGACGAACGCGCGCGAGACCGGCCCGAAGATCGACGAGGCCGAGCTCGACCGGGCGGTCGTCAATGTGGCGGTGCAGAACCAGATGTCGATGCCGCAACTGCGCGCGCGTCTGCAGCAGCAAGGCATTGCATTCGGGACCTTCCGCAACAATGTCAAGGACCAGATGCTGATGGAGCGTGTGCGCGAGCGCGAGGTGGGCTCGCGCATCCGGATCAGCAACGACGAAGTCGAAGCGCTGGTGGAGCAGCGGCGCGCCGCCGCAGGCAACGCGGCCCGGCTCAACATCGCGCAGATCCTGGTGACCGTGCCTGACGACGCGAGCCCCGACCAGGTGGCGCAGCGGCGCGCCCGCGCGGAAACCGCGCTGGCACGCGTGAAAGCCGGCGAGGCATTCGAGACGGTGGCGCGCGAGATTTCCGAAGATGGCAACAAGGAGCAGGGCGGTGTCATCGGCCTGCGCCCGGCCGACCGGTTGCCCGACGTGTTCGTCGAGGTGGTTCGTTCACTCATGCCCGGCGCGTTGGCGCCCACGCTGCTGCGTAGCGGCGCCGGTTTTCACGTGCTGAAGTTGCTGGAGCGGCAGGAGGGCGGGGCCCTCTCGGTGCAGCAGACCCATGCGCGCCACATCCTGCTGCGGGTGTCGCAGCAACTCCCGGCCGAGGCTGCCGGGCGGCGACTGGCCGAGTTCAAGCGCCAGATCGTCGCCGGCGCCAAGTCGTTCGAGCAGCTCGCGCGCGAAAACTCCGAGGACGGTAGCGCCGCCGGCGGCGGCGATCTCGGCTGGGCCTCACCGGGCACCTTCGTGCCCGAGTTCGAGGAGACGATGAACGCGCTGCCCGTCAACGGGATTTCGGAGCCGCTGGCTTCGCGCTTCGGGGTGCATCTGATCCAGGTCCTCGAACGACGTCAAGTGGCGCTCGACCTCAAGCAGCAACGCGATCAGGCACGCAACGTGTTGCGCGAGCAGAAGTTCGAGGGCGCCTACCTCGACTGGGTACGGGACCTGCGGGGCCGTGCCTACGTGGAGCTGCGCGAGCCGCCCCAGTAGTTGCGCCGGCAGTGAAGCACATCGCGCGCAAGCGCTTCGGGCAGCACTTCCTGACCGACGCTGCGGTCATCCAGCGAATCGTCGACGCGATTGCCCCGCAGCCCGGCGAGGCATTGGTCGAGATCGGGCCCGGGCTGGGCGCGATGACCGGTCCGCTGGTGGCGCGCTGTGAAAAGCTCGCGGTGATCGAGCTCGATCGCGATCTGGCGCAACGGCTGCGCCGGCGTCCCGAACTCGAGGTGATCGAGTCGGACGTGCTGCGGGTCGACTTCGCGGCGCTGGCGCGAGCGAAGGCGCAGCGGCTGCGCATCGTCGGCAACCTGCCTTACAACATCTCGACGCCGATCCTGTTCCACCTGCTCGCCTCGGTCGAGCAC
>JANMAW010000245.1:0-2376 GCA_031360005.1 Rhizobacter sp. | reverse complement strand
GCACCCAGCTGCCGGCGGCGATCGCACGTGCAGCGTGGCCGATGACGACGTTGTAGCGACGCACCGCGTCGCCCTTTGCCAGGTCGACGAGCGCGACCTTGTGGCCTTGCGGCACCTTGTCGACAAGCTTCAGCCCCGAGGCGAACGCGGTGCCCGCAGGCAAGCCGCCATCGTTGCCGACGATCGCGACGTTGTCGAACTCGTGCATCGTGATGCAGAGGGGGGCGAAGGGCTTCGCATCAGCCATGAAGATCGCTCCGGCAGAGCAATGGGGTCCTGCTCGACGAACCGTCCAACACTCACCCCGGCGTGAGGAGGCGTCGCGAATCACGTCCGCAGAAGGTAGACCGAGAACGCCAGAATAGCTCCGGCAGCACCGAATGCCGCACGGTAAAGCTGGCGGCACGAGGCTGGATCATCGATCATCAGCTCACGGATGAATCGAAGGGCCGTCGTCTGCACCTTTGCCGTGCGGCGCTCGACGCGAGCGGAACAGCTCACCGTACACGAATGCGGTGGCCTGGAACGGCCACCTTCCGCGCAGTGCCCTGCGAATCAATGATCCCAGGGCCAAGCTTCGTGTTCCATCTCGGCGGCAATCACCGGGTCGAACGACGCAACGTCGGCCCACATCCGCGCGGCGACCGAGGCGATGAATTCGGGATCCTCGCTGAGGCGCAACTGGCTCAGACGGACGGCGCAGTTCGACACCCATTCTTCGCGACGCAGTCGGTGAGATCCACCAGCGCTTCGCTGGCGGGTCGCGTCTCCTGTCAACACGGCTGTGGCTCGTGAAACCGCGGCGGTTCGGATCATCATCGCTGGCTCCTCATTGAGAGCAAGATTTTCGATTGCGTCGCGCTCGAAGCGCGTAGGACGGCCGCGCTCGACGGCGTCGGACAAGTCAGCATTCCGCTCGCGCTCGGTTCGCGCGCAGCCTGTCAGCGTCGCCGCTCAGCGCGGTGCAGCGCAACTTTCTGCATCGCAACGGAGTCGACCCCCGCTGGCGTTGCCGAATTTCGGCTTCCGGAAATTTCATGCCTCCGCAGAGTGCTGATCAGGCAGGTTTTCGGCCCATCGGTGTACTCTGTCGGCTGCGCCGCTGCGGACCAGACGACGTTGTCGTATCCCGCCCCTGCCTGACGCTCTGTGATTCCCACGCCGACGTTTCCGACCGCATGATCGCCCGCATCGAGATCCATCGCATCACAGACGTCTACGAGTACCGAGTGCTGGCCGACGGCGAAGTGCTGTTCGACGACGCCGGTTTCACGTCGATCGTTCATTGCCTGGCTGGCGCCGTCGAAGGCTTGCCCCCCGAGGTGCGCGCAGTCGAGGTGGCCTGCGGCGGAATCGTCTCGGGCACCTACCCGCTGACAGTTCTCGCGGCGAATGCGGATCAGATCGCGCAGCACGCAGTGAACACCGCGGCCGCGGTCTTCGAAGCACTGCAGCGCTGAGCGGCCGATCGCGCGCTGCGCCCGGCGCTCGACGCTCGTCCAGACTCAGCCCTCAGAACCGGGTCCACCCGCCGCCTTGCTGGTGCCAGCGGCCGCCCTGCTGCACCCAGGCGTGGGGTTGCCAGCGGTAGCCGGGGCGCGGGCGCTCCCAGCGGCCCGGCGCCCATTGGTGGCGACCACCGTTCCAGCCCCAATAGCCACCGATCCAGACCGCGCCGGCATACGGCATCGCGGGCACGACCTCCACATACGGCGCCGGGGGCGCCACATCGACCATCACCGACGATTCGGAGGAGCCGCCGTACGCGGGCCCGGCGTAGCCGCCGCGGTACGGGTACGGCGCCACCACGCACGCCGAAAGCAACACGGCCGAAAGCGAAACGATCAGGAGTCTGGGTTGCGGCATGGGGTCTCCAATACGGCCGCCGTGAATGGGCGGTCTGTTCGTCCCTAACTGCTGAAGGCCCCGTGCCGATGACAGCGGCGGACAGCTTTACAGAGCTTTTCACCTGCCGCGCCGCGACCTGCGGGTCAGACCCGCTCGAGCACCACCGCGATGCCCTGGCCCACGCCGATGCACATTGTGCATAGCGCGTAGCGCCCCTTGATGCGCTGCAGCTGGTTGACGGCGGTGGTCGCGAGGCGGGCGCCGCTGGCGCCGAGTGGATGGCCGAGCGCAATCGCACCGCCGTTCGGGTTCACCCGCGCGTCGTCGTCGGCGAGCCCGAGGTCGCGCAGCACCGCCAGCCCCTGGGCGGCGAAGGCTTCGTTGAGTTCGATCACGTCGATCTGGTCGAGCTTCAGGCCGGTCAGCGCCAGCACTTTTTTCACCGCAGGCGCCGGGCCGAAGCCCATGATGCGCGGTGCGACCCCGGCGGTCGCCATCGCGACGACGCGCGCCTTCGGCGTCAGGCCG
>JANMAW010000237.1:0-6519 GCA_031360005.1 Rhizobacter sp. | reverse complement strand
CTGGTCCTCGTCTGCATCTGCGCGCCGTGCTGGGCACAGACCGCACCTGCAGCCGCCACGACGGCGCCTGCGCCCGCCACCGAGCCCGGCGAGCCGAACGTCAGGCACACGGTGATCGAAGACGACGGCGCCAGGATCGACGAGTTGCGCGTGCGTGGCCAGGCCCGGCGCATCGTCGTCACGCCCAAGGTCGGCGTGGCGAAAAGCTACGAGATCATCGTGAACCGCAGCGGGCGCGTGCCCGAGGACGGGACCGGCGGCGCGAACAGCGCGGCCGGCAAGCGCGTCTGGAACCTGCTGAATTTCTGAGGCCCGCGTCTCGACATCCAGGCTCGCACATCCCCACTGTTCATGGCGGTCTACACCGAAGTCTCGTTCGACGAGGCAGCATCGCTGGTGGCCCGGCTGGGACTGGGCGAGCTGGGCGCGTTGCAGGCCATCCGCAGCGGCATCGAGAACACCAACTATTTCGCCGACACGAACCGCGGGCGCTACGTGCTCACCGTGTTCGAGCGGCTGACGTTCGAGCAGCTGCCGTTCTACCTGCAGCTGATGAAGCACCTGGCCGAGCGCGGCATCCCGGTGCCGGGCCCGAAAGCCGACGCGGGCGGCGCGATCCTGCACACGCTGCAGGGCAAGCCCGCCGCCGTGGTCGACCGCCTGCGCGGGCGGCACCACCTCGCGCCCGATGCCGCGCACTGCGCGGCACTCGGCGCAATGCTCGCACGCATGCACCTGGCGGGCGCCGATTTCCCGATGCACCAGCCCAACCTGCGCGGGCTGGCCTGGTGGATCGAGACCGTGCCGGTGGTGCTGCCTTACCTGACCCCGGTGCAACGCGATCTGATCGAAGGCGAGCTGGCGTACCAGAAGCAGCTGGCCGCATCGCCGGCGTACGTGGCACTGCCGCGCGGCGCCATCCACGCCGATCTGTTCCGCGACAACGTGATGTTCGAAGCGACGGACGCCGGTGATCGGCTGACCGGATTGTTCGACCTCTATTTCGCCGGCGTCGACACCTACGCGTTCGACATCGCGGTGTGTCTGAACGACTGGTGCATCGATCTCCAATCCGGCCGCCTCGCCGAAGACCGCGCCACCGCGCTGGTCGCCGCCTACGCTGCGGTGCGCCCGCTGGCCGGCGGCGAGCGCCGCCTGATGCCGGCGCTGATGCGCGCTGCCGCGCTGCGTTTCTGGCTCTCGCGCCTGTGGGATCTGCACCTGCCGCGCGATGCGAGCCTGCTGACGGCCCACGACCCCACCCACTTCGAGCGCGTGCTGCGCGAGCGCGTCAGCGCGCCGTGGCACCCGGCCGAACCCTGATCCCGTCTGTCCCGATCCCATGAAACTTCAAACCGTTCCGGCCCGCCAGGGCGCACTCTGGGTACGCCAGGGATTTCGCGCGTTCTTCAGCCACCCGATCGCGTTCGCCGCGCTGTTCGCGGCGTTCATGTTCGCGGTGTTCGTGCTCGCGCTGCTGCCGCTCGTCGGGTCGCTGCTGGTGTTGGCGCTGCTGCCGCTGGTGTCGCTCGGTTTCATGATCGCGACGCGCGTCGCGCTCGACGGCGGGTTCCCGACCCCGCGCGTCTTCATCGAGCCGCTGCGCGCCGAGCGGCCGCGCGTCGTCGCCATGCTGCAGCTCGGGCTGATCTATGCGTTGGCGACCTACGCGATCATGTGGTTGAGCGACCAGGCGGATGGCGGGGCCCTCGAGGCGTTGATGGAAGTGCTTCCCGCGGGGCAGACCTCACCCGACAAGGTTGCCGCGAAACTCAGCGCGCCCGGCCTCGCGCTCGGCCTGCTGCTGCGCTTCGGCCTGGCCGGATTGCTCTCGGTTCCGTTCTGGCATGCGCCGGCGCTGGTCTACTGGGACGGTCACGGCTGCGCAAAGGCGCTGTTTTCAAGCACGCTGGCCTGCTGGCGCAACCGCGGCGCGTTCACCGTCTACAGCCTGACCTGGTTCGCGCTGATCATGCTGTTCGGCATGGCGGCGAGCCTGGTGATCCCGCTGTTCGGGCAAGCCCAGTTGTTTGCGATCGCCGCGGCGCCGCTGTCGCTGATTCTGACGACGGTGTTCTACGCTTCGCTGTACTTCAGCTTCGCCGATTGCTTCGTCGCAGCCGAACCCGGGCCGATCGCGGGCGCGGCATGACGCATCGCCAATTCATCGTCACAACCACCCCACGGAGGACACGTTCATGAAAATCGCCATGGTCACCGGTGCAGGCAGCGGCATCGGCCGTGCCACCTCGCTCGCGCTGCTTGCAGCGGGCTATCACGTGGTGCTGGCAGGGCGCCGCGCCGACGCACTGAACGACACTGCTGCGCTCGCACGCAGCCTTGGCGGCAACGCGCTGGCGGTGCCGACCGACGCGACCGACCCGGTGGCGGTGAAGGCGCTTTTCGAGACCACCCGCGCGACCTTCGGCCGCCTCGACGTGCTGTTCAACAACGCCGGCACCAGCGCCCCGGCGATACCGATGGACGAGTTGAGCTTCGAGCAATGGAAGGCGGTCGTCGACATCAACCTCACCGCGGTGTTCCTGTGCACGCAGCAGGCCTTCAGGCTGATGAAGAGCCAGGATCCGCGCGGCGGCCGCATCATCAACAACGGCTCGATCTCGGCGTACGCGCCGCGGCCGTTCAGCGCGCCCTACACCGCAACAAAGCACGCCATCACCGGACTGACCAAGGCAACCTCGCTCGACGGCCGCGCGCACGACATCGCCTGCGGCCAGATCGACATCGGCAATGCCGCCAGCGAGATGACGCAGCGCATGACGACCGGCGTGCCGCAGGCCAACGGCACGTTGATGGTCGAGCCCCGCATGGACCTGAAGCACGTCGCCGACGCGGTCGTCCACATGGCGGGCCTGCCGCTCGAAGCCAACGTGCAGTTCATGACGGTGATGGCGACCAAGATGCCTTTCGTCGGACGCGGCTGACGCCGCCGCCGAGAGGCGCCGCCGCTGACGCAGTGCGAAACTGAACCGAGGCGGCACGACGCCACGATTGACCGATCGGCAAGGCGCGACGTCCGACCTGAGCCGCGCGCGGCGCGGTTAAAGTGCAGCGTCGCGCAAGAAGCCGGGGCCGGCCGTTGCGAAACCTTCAGTTACCGAGACATTGACGATGGCGCAAATTCATTTCATCGGCGGCGAAAAAGGCGGCGTCGGCAAGTCGCTCACCGCGCGCGTGCTGGCGCAATACATGATCGACAAGAGCATCCCGTTCCTCGGCTTCGACACCGATCGCTCGCACGGCGCGCTGATGCGCTTCTACGCCGGCTACGCCTCGCCGGTGGTGATGGACCACTACGAAGCGCTCGACGTGATCGTCGAAGCTGCAGCGGAGCAGCTGCAGCGTCGCATCCTTGTCGACCTGGCGGCGCAGACCCACGAGCCACTGGTGCGGTGGATCGACGATGCCGGCGTGCTCAACCTGGCCGAAGAGATGGGCCTGACGATCCACTACTGGCACGTGATGGATTCCGGCAAGGATTCTGTCGACCTGCTGCACAAGCTGCTCGACCGCTTCGGCAGCGGGCTGAAATACGTGCTGGTGCGCAACCAGATCCGCGGCAACGATTTCTCGGTGCTCGAGCAATCGGGCCAGCAGCGGCGCGCGCTCGAGCTCGGCGCGAAGATCGTCTCGATCAAGAGGCTGCACGAAGGCGTGATCCAGAAGATCGATGCCGGCAGCAGCAGCTTCTGGAAGGCCAAGACGCCGCAGGATCCCAACGGCGGCGGCATCGGGATCATGGATCGCCAGCGCGTGAAGATCTGGCTGCGCTATGCGTACCGGGAGATCGATCTTGTGGGCGTGTGAACGCGCCCACACGGCGGCTGCCGCGGTGGCGCTGGCGATCGCGCTGCACGGCTGCGCCGTCGTCACCGTGGCGGGCGCCGCGGTCGGTGCGGCGGTCTCGATCACCGGCGCGGTCGTCAGCACCGGCGTCAAGGTCACCGGGAAGGTGATCGAGAAGACCGTCGACGTGCTCACCCCCGATGCGGCACCGGGCCCGAATCCGGTGCCCTGACCCCGACCTTGAACACGCCGCCGAGCAAGCCCGTCGCACGCTCACCGCGGGATGCTCAAAAGATGCCGGCCCTGGCGGCGGCATCGAGCACCGATTTGGACAGGTCCGCGAGCTGCGCATTCACATCCGACGATGGCGGCGTGCTGGCACGCGCGGTCCACATCAACCGGCCCGTCGCCACGTCGGTGATGCGTCCGTTGGCCGAATAGCCCGAGTTCACCTGGCCACCGCCGATCGGCGCCGACACGCCGATGCCGCCCGCCGTGTGGCGGCCGAAGCCGAAGCCGCCGATGCCGATCGACACGCCCGGGCTGACGCTTTGCGACGAGAGGCCGAGCGTGACGCTGAGCACCGCCTTCGCGCCGCTGTCACGCGCGACGGGCAGGTAGTGCATGTCGGCCTGGCCCGGCTGCATCGCGGCGACCGTCCCCGGCTCCGCCAGCAGCGGCGCGGCGCCGCGCGCGCTCAGGTCGGCCACGATCCGGTCTTCGCAGATGCGCTTGAGCACCAACTCGCGCGTCTCGCAACTCACCAGCACGGTGGCGCCGCGCAGGTAGCTGGCGGGCATCTCGACATTGCGCCATTGCGCATCGACCGTCGGCGAGGCGCACGCCGCAAGCAGCAGGCCCAACGGCACCACGCCGGCGAGAGCGCGCAGATGTCGGGATCGAACGGGGTTGTGCATGACGGGTTTGGCAGCGAAGCCGTTTGACAATCGGAAGGCCACAGCATAGGCAACTCGAGCCGGCATCGACGGCCACAAACGTAACCGGGCGAAATCGGGCGGGTCGGGTTCGGGGCTCCGGCACACGCGAGACAAGTCAGTCCACCGGCGTGAGCTTGGCGACCGCCAGCGCGAGCCACTTCATGCCGTGGCGTCCGAAGTTGACCTGCGCACGCGCATCGGCGCCCGAGCCTTCGAGCGTGACAACCACGCCCTCGCCGAACTTGGTGTGGAACACGCCCTGCCCCGAGCGCAGCCCGTGGCTCGGGACTTTCGGCACCAGCGGCGGCGCGGTGTTCGCCGCAGCGCCGACATTGCCGGCGCCGACGATCGAATGCAGCCCCGAACCGCGCGCCCACGCCGCCCGGTAATCGCGCGCAAAGCCGGAGCCGAAGCCCTGGTTGCGCGGCGTGATCCACTTCAGCGCGCCTTCCGGCAACTCGTCGACGAAGCGGCTCTTGACGTTGTAGCGCGTCTGGCCGTGCAGCATGCGCGTCTGCGCGAAGCTCAGGTACAGGCGCTTGCGCGCACGCGTGATCGCGACATACATCAGGCGGCGCTCTTCCTCGAGCCCGTCGGGGTCGGAGGCCGAATTCTCGTGAGGGAACAGGCCCTCCTCGAGCCCGGTGATGAAAACGCAGTCGAACTCCAGCCCCTTTGCCGAATGGACCGTCATCAGCTGGATCGCGTCCTGCCCGGCCTGCGCCTGGTTGTCTCCGGCTTCGAGCGACGCATGGGTCAGGAACGCAGCCAGCGGCGACATGATTTCACCGGTCTCCGCATCCGGCGTCACGTCGGGCAGCGGCGTGACGACGGCACCAGTCGCGCCCGGGACACCCGGCACGTTGAACTCGGCGCGGCCCGCGGTGCGCGCGCCGTGCTCGTCGACCGGCAGCGCGACCGCGTCCTTGCCGAATCCTTCCTGCGTGACGAAGGCTTCGGCGGCGTTCACCAGTTCGTCCAGGTTCTCGAGCCGGTCCTGACCTTCCCTGTCGGTCTTGTAGAAATCGACCAGTCCGGAAGCGCTCAGCATGTGCTCGATGATGTCGCGCAGCGTCAGGCCGCGGGTCCGGTCGCGCATGCCGTCGACGAGTGCGACAAACGCCTGCAGGTTCGCACCGCCCTTGCCCGGCAGCGCGCCGACACTCTCGTACAGGCTGCGCCCCGCGGATCCGGCGGAGCCCGCGCGCGCGGCATCCTGCAGCTGCTCGACCGTGCGCGCACCGATGCCGCGGGTCGGGAAGTTCACGACGCGCAGGAAGCTGGTGTCGTCGCTCGGGTTCTCGATCAGCCTCAGATAGCTCAGCGCATGCTTGACCTCGGCGCGCTCGAAGAAGCGCAAGCCGCCATAGACCTTGTACGGCATGCCAGCGTTGAACAGAGCGCTCTCGAGCACGCGGCTCTGCGCGTTGCTGCGGTAGAGCAGCGCGATCTGGCTGCGCGGCGTGCCCTCGCGGTGCAGTTGCTGCGCCTCCTCGACGAACCACTGCGCCTCGGCGAAGTCGCTCGTCGCCTCGCGCACCCGCACCGGCTCGCCGGGCCCGGCCTCGGTGCGCAGGTTCTTGCCCAGCCGGTGCGTGTTGCGCGCGATCAGCTCGTTCGCCGCGTCGAGGATGTTGCCGAACGAGCGGTAGTTGCGCTCGAGCTTGATCACCTGCTGCACCTTGAACTCGCGTTCGAACGCCGCCATGTTGCCGACCTGCGCGCCGCGGAATGCGTAGATGCTCTGGTCGTCGTCGCCGACCGCGAACACCGC
>JANMAW010000219.1:0-4037 GCA_031360005.1 Rhizobacter sp. | reverse complement strand
TTACTCACCCGTTCGCCACTCGCCACCAGGATTGCTCCCGTGCTGCCGTTCGACTTGCATGTGTAAGGCATGCCGCCAGCGTTCAATCTGAGCCAGGATCAAACTCTTCAGTTCGATCTTGATATTTTGCTCAAAGAATTGAAGTGAACTTCACTTGCATGAATTTCAATTCAGTGAGCGTTTTAGGTCCATGAGACCTCGACAATCCAGGCTTCCCCGGATTGTCTCGGCACTCGCGTTCAAACGCCCACACTTATCGGCTGTTAGTTTTTAAAGAACTCGCCTTTCGGCGCCACCTTGCGGCAGATGCTGCTGCGCTTGCAGTTACCAGCTAAGACGACGATTCTGGCATGGATTAGTTGACCCTGTCAAATACTCCACTTTCCCAGTGCCTTCGTGCTGGCTTTGTCTCAGTGCTCTTTGCATAGCAGACTCTGCGCTTGGCGAAGTCCATGACTGTAGCACGCCACAGGGCGCCGTCAACTTGCCAATGCCGGGCCGCGGGTCACTCGGCGGAAACGGCTAAGGCCCGTTGCGGCGGCGACAGGGTCTGCGCAACGTTCTTGCATTCGTGCTCCGGGTCATCTGACGTCAGCACTCGCTCGAGTTGCGCGGACCAGCGTCGCGCGTCAGTGCGCAGCACGCGTTGCTTGATGGACGCGATCTGGGAGGGGTGCATCGACAGGCTGCGCAGCCCCATCGCCAACAGCAACTGCGTGAACTCCGGATCACCGGCCATCTCGCCGCATACGCTGACAGCTTTGCCGGCGACGCGTGCCTGCGCGACGACTCTTGCGAGCAAGCCGAGCACGGCCGGGTGCCACGGGTCGTACAGGTGCGCAACAGCTTCGTCGGCACGATCAATGGCCAGCGTGTACTGAATCAGGTCGTTCGTGCCGACCGAAACGAAGTCGAAATGCCGCAGGAACGACGGCAACATGAGTGCCGATGCCGGCACTTCGATCATGGCGCCGAGCTCCACTTGCGTGAAGGCTTTGCCTGCGTCGGTCAGCTGCTGCCGCGCGCGCGCCAGCGCCTCGAGCGTGAGACGCACCTCGCTGAGGTGGGCCACCATCGGGATGAGCAACTTGACCTTCCCATATGCGCTGGCGCGCAAGATGGCCCGCAACTGCTGCCGGAACATGCCGGGCTCCGACAGGCTCCAACGGATCGCGCGCAGCCCCAGCGCCGGGTTGAGCGCATGTTCATGGCGCAGTTCATTGGCAGACATGCGATCGAGCGGCTTGTCGGCGCCGATGTCGACCGTGCGGATCGTGACCGGCAGCCCCTTCATCGCCACCACCGCAGTGCGATAAGCCTCGAACTGCTCGTCTTCGCCGGGCAAATCGCCGCCGCGGTTCATGAAGAGGAATTCGCTTCGGAACAACCCGACGCCGACCGCGCCAGCTTCCAGCGCTGCGGCCGCGTCGCTCGGCATCTCGATGTTGGCGAGAAGCTCGACGCGCTCGCCGTCCAGCGTCACCGCCGGCGTGTGACGCAAGCGCGTAAGGCGCTCGCGCCCGAGCTCGCTCTGGCGCTGCCGGAAGCGGTACTCTTCGAGCACGATCGGGGACGGGTCGACAATCACGATCCCGGCATCACCATCGATCACGACCCAGTCGTCCTGTCGAATGATCCGGCTTGCCTCGCGCGCACCGACGACCGCCGGGATGTCCATGCTGCGCGCCACGATCGCGGTGTGCGAGGTCTTGCCGCCCACGTCGGTGATGAAGCCGGTGAAAACGCTGCGCTTGAATTGCAGCATGTCGGCGGGCGCGATGTCGTTCGCCACCAGCACCAGCGGATCTTCACCAGCGAAGTCGCGCGGTCGAACGCCGGGCGCAGGCGCGAACGCCGACGCCGGGCCGCGTGCCATCGCTCGCAGCAGGCGCTCGGTCACCTGTTCGAGATCGGCCTTGCGCTCGCGCAGGTATTCGTCCTCCATCTCGTCGAACTGCCGAGCCAGCACCTCCAGCTGGGCGGACAAGGCCCACTCGGCGTTGTAGTGACGCTCGCGGATCCATTGCTTGGTCGCGCCGGTGAGCGTTTCGTCGTGCAACAGCATCAGGTGCACGTCGAGCAGCGCCGAAAGTTCGGCAGGCGCCTCGGCAGGGAGGTCGCGCTGCAAGACGCTTAACTCGTTCGCGACCGAGTCGCGCGCGGTCCGCAGGCGCATGATCTCCTCTTCGACGCGCCCCTCGTCGATGAAGTAATGCGCCACATCGACGCGACTCGACGCCACGAGCACTGCGCGCCCGATCGCAACACCGCGTGAAACCGGCAAGCCGAACACCTGAAAGCTCATGCGATCGATGCTAGCAGCGCGCGCGACCGACTCGCAACTGTAGTTTGCCGTGGGTCACCGCCCGGTCACGCCGCGCTGATCTTCACGACTCCGCAACTCTGCCCAACGCCGCCGAAGTGCGAGCAGCAGCAGATGCGTGGCCTGGCCACCCTTCCGATTGCCCATCCGGTTCATCCGCGATGCGAGACTGTGGTGCGCATGATCCTGCGACCCTCAGCTTGGCGCGCCCTCGCGGGAGCGCGATCTCATCACCGCCAATCCCGGCGCTGCCGATCGAGAACTTCCCGGCGCGCGACGGAAGTATTTTCGTGGGCGCAACAGGGGCGCCGGCTACTGCCCCTCGCCGAACTTGTCATTGACCAAGGCCGTGATCGCGGTCACGGCAGCCTGTTCGTCGGTCCCGTCGGCTTCCAGTTCGACGACGCTGCCGACACCCGCCGCGAGCATCATCACGCCCATGATGCTCTTGGCGTTGACGCGGCGCTCGTTGCGCGTCATGAACACATCGCTCTGGAATGTGCCAGCCAGTTTGGTCAGTTTGGCAGACGCACGGGCATGCAGGCCAAGCTTATTGCTGATGTTGATGCTTGTCTTGATCATTTTCGCCCGCTTTGACGGCCTGGTTCTGCGGTTTCGAAGTCGCCACCTGCATCACTCCCTGGGTGGCGCCGGCCATGGCGCGCATCACAACCGCCTCGATCGGCTCGGCCGCATAGCAAAGCGAACGCCACAGCATCGGCACATTGACCCCGGCGATCACCCGCACCTGCACGCCATCGCCCAGGCGCTGCGCCACGTTGCAAGGCGTGGCGCCGAACACGTCAGTGAAGATCAGCGCTTCGGGAGATCGAACGCGGGCGAGCATCTCGCGGGCGCGCGCCTCGACCTCGTCGAGCGGCATGTCGGGAGGCACATCGAGTGCCTCAAGCACCCGCGAGCAATCGGGAAATGTGTGCTCCGCCACCGCCTTGAGCGAGGACGCCAGCGGCGCGTGGGCAATGATCATCAATCCGGGCATGGGTTCAAATTATCGGCAGTTCACGCAGGCTGATTCGATTTCGGTTGCTTCAGGGTGATCCGCCGGACGCAAAAACCACACTGAGGAATATCGGCAGCGGCATGGCAACAACGCAAAACCGTCGCGTCAGGCCGACAGGGTGTCCGCGGGGCGAGTGCAGCAGGGCGATCGCCACGCCCGCGACCCACTGAATCGGACGGGAGCATTCGAGCCTTGGCCCGGTCCGACCCGCCATCATGCCGGAAACTTCAACCCGGCCAGGAACGTCTCGACGGCCTGCGGCGCCGGCTCCGCGCCGATCACCGTGGCCTGATAAACGCGCAGGCCGCGCACAAAGAACGCTGCATGCTCATGCACTGCCGCACCATCCGGCATGCGGCCCGCCACCGACAGGCGCAAGGCCTGGTCATTCGCCGTCATGCCGATGATCCGAACAGGTTCGAGACGCGGCTGTGCGCCCTGCACATTGCTCACCGCGGAGACGCGCAGGTCGGTCAGCGTGGCTGAAATGCGCGACGGCTCGGCCACATCGACAAAGCTCAACGCGTAGGTCGCGTCGCCGGCGGCGCACACCAGCATCTGCATCCGCGCCTGCGCACCAGCCACCATCACCATGCGGGCCTGGCGATCGGGTCGGCAGGGGAACGTCACGCGCAAGTCGCCACCCTCGGGCACGAACTCGCGCCAGTCGAGCGTCGGCGAGCAGGCCGCGCC
>JANMAW010000209.1:0-3338 GCA_031360005.1 Rhizobacter sp. | reverse complement strand
ATGCCTTCGCGCAGGATCTTCGTGTTCGTGACGAACAGGTCGTCGCCGACCAGTTGCACCTTGGAACCGAGGCGCTCGTACAGGTGCTTCCAGCCGTCCCAGTCGCCTTCGGCCATGCCGTCTTCGATGCTGATGATCGGGTATTTGTCGACCCAGGTCGAAAGGATGTCGGCCCATTCCGGCGCGGTGAGCGTCAGGCCTTCGCCCTCGAGCGCGTACCTGCCGTTCTTGTAGAACTCGCTGGCGGCGCAGTCGAGTCCGATCGCGATCTGCGAGCCTGCCGCGTAGCCTGCCTTGTCGATCGCCTCCAGCACCATCTGGATCGCCGCTTCGTGGCTCGCCACGCTCGGCGCGAAGCCGCCTTCGTCGCCGACCGCGGTGCTGATGTGCTTGTCCGCGAGGATCTTCTTCAGCGCATGGAACACCTCGGCGCCGTAGCGCACCGCCTCGCGGAAACTCGGCGCGCCGACCGGGATGATCATCAGCTCCTGCAGGTCGAGGTTGTTGTTGGCGTGCGCGCCGCCATTGATGACGTTCATCATCGGCACCGGCATCTGCATCGCACCCGACCCGCCGAAGTAGCGGTACAGCGGCAGGCCCGATTCTTCGGCCGCTGCACGCGCCACCGCCATGCTCACCGCAAGCGTCGCGTTGGCGCCGAGGCGGCTCTTGTTCTCGGTGCCGTCGAGATCGATCAGCGTCCGGTCGAGAAAGGCCTGCTCGCTGGCGTCGAGGCCGAGCACCGCCTCGCTGATCTCGGTGTTGACGTGCTCGACCGCGCGCAGCACGCCCTTGCCGAGGTAGCGCGACTTGTCGCCGTCGCGCAGCTCGATCGCCTCGCGCGAGCCGGTCGATGCGCCCGACGGCACCGCCGCGCGACCCATCGTGCCGCTTTCGAGCAGCACGTCGCATTCGACGGTCGGGTTGCCGCGGCTGTCGAGGATCTCGCGGCCGACGATGTCAACAATGGCACTCATTCAGGTTTGTCTCCGGGTTCAAGTCGATTCTTCGCGCTCGTCGTTCGCGCTTGCCTTTTTGCCACTACACGCCTTCGACAAGGATCATGCGCATCACCGCCGCGCCTTCGCGGGCCTGACGGGCGCGACTGTACTCGGCCGACGCATGGAACGCGCGTGCCTGCTCCATGCCGGGAAACTTCAGCACCACCACCCGCTCGGGTCGCCAGTCGCCTTCGAACACCTCGACCGCCCCGCCGCGCACGCACACTTCGGCGCCAAAGACCCGCATCGCGAGCGACGAGAATTTCTTGTACTCCTCGTACTGCGTCGCATCGGTGACCCGCACGTCGGCGATGATGTAGGCACTGTTCATCGCGCGATCTCAGCAGGAGAAGTCATTCTCGAGCAGCGGCTGCGCCTTGACGACGCGGTCCAGCGACACGAGCTGTTCGAGCAGCGCCTTCATGTGCTTGAGAGGCACCGCGTTCGGGCCGTCGCTCAGCGCGTTGGCCGGGTCGGGGTGGGTTTCCATGAACACGCCCGCGACGCCGACCGCGATCGCGGCGCGTGCCAGCACCGGAACGAACTCGCGCTGGCCGCCGGAACTGGTGCCCTGGCCGCCCGGCAGCTGCACCGAATGGGTCGCGTCGAACACGACCGGCGCGCCGGTCTCGCGCATGATCGCCAGGCTGCGCATGTCGGAAACGAGGTTGTTGTAGCCGAAGCTCACGCCGCGTTCGCAGGCCATGAACACGTCTTCCGGCAAACCTTTCTCGCGGGCCGCGGCGCGGGCCTTGTCGATCACGTTCTTCATGTCGTGCGGCGCGAGGAACTGGCCCTTCTTGATGTTCACGGGCCGGCCCGATTGCGCGACCGCACGAATGAAGTCGGTCTGGCGGCACAGGAACGCAGGCGTCTGCAGCACGTCGACGGTTGCCGCGACCTGCGCGATCTCATGGTCGCTGTGGACGTCGGTCAGGATGGCCACCTTCAATTCGCGCTTGACCTTCGCGAGGATCTCCAGGCCCTTGTCCATGCCCGGACCGCGGAACGTCGTGCCGCTGGAGCGGTTCGCCTTGTCGTAGCTCGATTTGAAGATGAAGTGGATGCCGAGTGCCGAAGTGATCTCGCGCAGGTGCCCGGCCACGTCCATCTGCAGCTGTTCGGACTCGACGACGCACGGGCCGGCGATCAGGAAGAACGGCTTGTCGATGCCGATGTCGAACCCGCACAGTCTCATGCAGCAACCCTTTCGACCGGTGCGGCCAGGCGGCGCGCCCGATGGTCGAGCGCCGCCTTCACATAGCTGGTGAACAGCGGATGCCCGTCCCACGGCGTGCTCTTGAACTCGGGGTGGAACTGCACGCCGACGAACCATGGATGCTGCGATTGCGGCAGCTCGACGATCTCGGTCAGCTTCTCGCGCTGCGTGATCGCCGAAATCACCAGGCCGGCCTCGCGCAGCCGGTCGAGGTAATGCCGGTTCGCTTCGTAGCGATGGCGGTGGCGCTCGGTGACGACCTTGCCGTAGACCTGGTGTGCCAGCGTATTCGGTGTCACGTCGGAGCTTTGCGCGCCCAGGCGCATCGTGCCGCCGAGGTCGGACCTGGCATCGCGCTTCTGGATCGTGCCGTCGCGATCCTGCCACTCGTCGATCAGCGCGATCACCGGGTGCGGCGTATCGGCGTCGAACTCGGTGCTGTTGGCGCCCGCCAAGCCACCCAGGTGGCGCGCGACTTCGATCGTGGCGACCTGCATGCCCAGGCAGATGCCAAGGTAGGGGATCTTGTGCACGCGTGCGAACTGTGCCGTCAGGATCTTGCCCTCGACGCCGCGCTTGCCGAAGCCGCCGGGCACCAGGATCGCGTCGAAGCGCGCGAGCTGGTCGATGTTGTCGGGGGTCAGCGTTTCGGAATCGACGTAGTCGATCCTGACCCGCGCATGGTTGTGGATGCCGGCGTGGCGCAGTGCCTCGTTGAGCGACTTGTACGAGTCCGACAGGTCGGTGTACTTGCCGCACATCGCGATCGTGACTTCATGCTTCGGATGCTCGACCTCGTGCACCAGCCTGTCCCAGCGCTTCAGGTCGGCGGCCTTCGTCAACAGCTGCAGCTTCATGCAGATCAGCTCGTCCAGGCGCTGCTCGTGCAGCATGCGCGGCACCTTGTAGATCGTGTCGACGTCCCACATCGAGATCACGCCGGCCAACGCGACGTTGGTGAACAGCGAGATCTTGTCGCGCTCGTCGTCGGGGATTTCGCGGTCGGCGCGGCACAGCAGCACATCGGGCTGGATGCCGATCTCGCGCATCTTCTGCACCGTGTGCTGGGTCGGCTTGGTCTTCAGCTCGCCGGCGGCGGCGATCCACGGCACGTAGGT
>JANMAW010000207.1:0-2178 GCA_031360005.1 Rhizobacter sp. | reverse complement strand
GACGATCTCGGCCTGCGCACCACGAAACGCGCTGTAGCCGAACACGTCGTGCAGGATGGTGTCGGCGGACGCGGAAGCGAGGGTGGTCACAAGGCAGGCCGGCGGCAAAGCCGCGATGGTACGGGAGCGGCCGCGCGCCGGCGGCGTCGTCCCGCTCTTTCGGGGGCCTGATCCCCCTTCGTGCCCCCTTGCCGGGGAGCGGCGTCGCAGCCCCGGCGAGCGATAATTGCGCCACCCATCCAGACACCAGCAGCGGAGCGCACCCATGGCCTCAGTCAACAAAGTCATCATCGTCGGCAACCTCGGCAAGGACCCGGAGGTTCGCTACAACCCGAGCGGCTCCGCCTGGTGCACGGTCAGCGTCGCAACGACGCGCAACTGGAAGAACAAGGATTCCGGCGAGAAGATGGAAGAGACCGAGTGGCACCGCGTGGTCTTCAACGATCGCCTGGCCGAGATCGCCGGCGAGTATCTGAAGAAGGGCCGTTCGGTGTACGTCGAGGGCCGCCTGAAGACCCGCAAGTGGACCGACAAGGAAGGCAAGGAACACTACACCACCGAGATCCTCGCGAACGAGATGCAGATGCTCGGCAGCCGTGAAGGCATGGGCGGCGGCGCGGGCGGTGAAGACGAGGTCGGGGGCCACAGCGAGCGCGGCGCGCTGTCACCGCGGTCGGCACCGGCATCGCGGCCGGCCGCGCAGGCTGCCGCGAAGCCTGCACAGAAGTCGTCGACCGGGTTCGACAACATGGATGACGATATTCCGTTTTGAACGCAGCGAGGCGCCGCTCAACGTTCGCGGCGCCGCACCGGGTGCAATGCGCCACCGGGCGCCGCGAGCGTCACTGACGTGACGTCGGGCAGACGAAGATTGGAAGATTGCGGGTACGGCCGACCAGATCAGGCCTGACCGGAAGTGCTGCCGCTCCACCGCCGCATCGATGCGAATCGCATTTGGCGGTGGAGCGGAATGTTCCGATCAGAACTTCGCCTGGCTGACGCGCAGCACTTCGCCGAACTGGCCCCCGGCGGTCGCAGCCGGCCACTTCGAGTAGTGGGGCAGTTCACCCAGACCGCTGTCCAAGGATTCGCCAACCACATGGTAGGCCAGCGGATCACGCCCGGTACGGTCGGTCCATTGCGAGTAGTGCGGCAACTCACCCAGGCCGCTGTCCAATGATTCGCCAACCACATGGTAGGCCAGTGGAGCGCGCCCGGTGCGGTCGGTCCATTGCGAGTAGTGCGGCAGTTCACCCAGGCCGCTGTCCAGTGATTCGCCAACCACATGGTAGGGCAGCGGATCACGCCCGGTGCGGTCGGTCCATTGCGAATAGTGCGGAACGTCGCCGAGGCCGCTGTCGAGCTTCTGGCCCGCGACGAACTGGTCGCGCTGCGTCCCGGCCCGTAGCATGGACGAGCCCTCGAAGATCATGCAAGCCACCAGCAATACACCGACCGCGGGGGCGGCGACGCGCTTCATTGTCGCGAGCCGGTCCGACACCATCGATCCGCCACCGCCCAGCAGGCCGCTTTGGAATGTGTTCTTGCTCAATGCGTTCATGGCGTTGTCCTTTCAGGTGGCGATGTGAGAAGGATAGGAGCCGACCCAGGCCGAACCCATCGGTGCGCTGGCCCCTGCTCGCGTCCGGGCTCCCGCGCCAGCCCTAGGTGGAACTGTGTATGCCGATGGCGCGCGTGTGAGATTCTTGGCACGAATGACAGCGACTCTGCGCCGGCCGGTGCCGATGCGATCGCGCCCGAAGTGCCGTCGATGGTCCGTCGCTGCGCGCCACCGTGGCGCGAACAGTCGCCGCTGGTGCGTTTGCCCGCCGGCGCGGGCAACTGCGAACCGCCTTTACAGGGGCCCCGTCGGTTTCATCGGACCTCCGCGCCGGCCCCTGGTGCTGCGGTCGGCTGGTCGTGCAGGCGCAGGTCGGGCAGCCGCGTGAGGAACCACAGCGACAACAGCGAGACCAGCGCGCTCAAACGCATTACCTGCCGGAATGCGGCGTCGCCGAGCATCGCGTCGACCTGGCCGCTGCGTGCGGCGTCGAGCAGCCGCCCGAGCCCTTCGCCATCGAGCGCATGCACGCCTGGCGGCAATTGCCCGCGCAGCAGCAGCAACACCACCGAGCTGAGCACCGCGATGCCGATCGCGCCGCCGAGCTGTCGGAAGAA
>JANMAW010000079.1:0-4780 GCA_031360005.1 Rhizobacter sp. | reverse complement strand
CGCTAGAGATGGCTGGGCGCCGGCCAATTCCAGTGCGCTCTTGGGGGCCACCGCTTGGGGGCTTTTAGGCAGCGGGCCATTCATCGCCTCCAGCACCGCCACGTAGGTCTTGCGCGCGAGGCCGTCCCGCCAGGATTTGTCGCGCATCAGGATCTCGAGCAGTTCATCCATCGCTCGGGTGAAACGCTGCTCCGCGAAGTGGTGTTGGGCAAGTTCGAAGTGTGCGTCGAAATCCCGCTTGTCGGCGGCCAATGCCGCTGCGAGTTGCTCCGGCGAGCGCCCCGTTGCCGCCTGCTCGCAGGCCGCCAGCCAGTGACCGCAAGCGGCAATGCGCGCGTCCTGAACCACTTTCGACGCCACCGGGTCATACGCGCGCCGCGCATCGGCGACGCGGCCTGCGGTGAGCAGCGCATGCAGGTAGTCGTAGCGCGCCGCGTCGTTGCCCGGGTTGATGGCCACGGCCTCCTGCAACTTCTCCAACGCCGCGTCGACATCCCCCTCGGCGAGCAGCGATTCGGCTTCACCGAGTTCATGCTGCGCCGAAAGCCGCTCGGCGCTCGGCACGTGCTTGTCGAGAAAACTGCGAACCTGGGCCTCGGGCAACGCACCGACGAATCCGTCCACCGGCTGACCGCCCTTGAACATCACGCAGAACGGAATGCTGCGCACGCCGAACATCTGCGAGAGCTGACTGGCGATCTCGGGTTGCTCGTCGGAATTCAGCTTGGCCAATGTGAAGCCGCCTGCATACGACTCTTCAAGCTTCTCGAGCAGCGGCCCGAGCGCCTTGCACGGGCCGCACCACGGTGCCCAGATGTCGAGCAGAACGGGTTGCCGAAGCGATGCGGTGATCAGGTCCGATTCGAAGTTCTGAACTGAAATGTCGAGCATGGTCGCGGGTTCCGGATGAAATGGCGTGTTGCCGAAGATGGCTGCGCGCCGCCTACAATTCAAGGCTGGATCAGCACCTTGGAGCGAGCCTTGAGCAGCGCCCCCGTGGTGGTCGGCGTGGTGATGGGTTCCAGCAGCGACTGGGAAACCCTGCGCGCCGCCACCGAGATTCTCGCCGAGTTCGGTGTCCCCCACGAGGCGCGCGTCGTCTCCGCCCATCGCATGCCGGACGACATGTTCGCCTATGCACAAGACGCGGTCGGGCGCGGGCTCAAGGCGATCATCGCCGGTGCCGGCGGTGCGGCGCACCTGCCCGGCATGCTCGCGGCCAAGACCACCGTACCGGTGCTGGGAGTGCCGGTGGCCAGCCGGCATCTGCAGGGCGTCGATTCGCTGCATTCGATCGTGCAGATGCCCAGGGGCATCCCGGTCGCCACCTTCGCCATCGGCGCCGCAGGTGCGGCCAACGCAGCGCTGTTCGCGGTCGCGATGCTGGCCAACGAAGACGCGGCGCTGCGCGCCAGGCTCGACGCCTACCGCGCGCGCCAGACTGAAGCCGCACGAGCCATGACCGCCGAGCTCAAGTGACACCGTTCATCGCCCCCGGCGCGACGCTCGCCGTGATGGGCGGCGGCCAGCTCGCCCGGATGTTCGTGCATGCCGCGCAAAGGATGGGCTATGCGACCGCAGTGCTCGACCCCGATCCGGTAAGCCCGGCCGGACTGGTGGCGCATCACCACGTTCGGCTCGGCTACCTTGATCCGCAAGGCCTCGCGCGGCTGGCCGCGCTCAGCGACGCGGTGACGACCGAGTTCGAGAACGTGCCGGCCGGCGCACTCGCAACGCTCGCAGAGCAGTGCCGGGTGGCGCCCGCTGCTGCGGCGGTGGCGATTTGCCAGGACCGTGCCGCCGAGAAAGCGCATTTCGTGCGCAGCGGCGTCGCCTGTGCGCCGCACGCGGTGATCGCGTCGAACCAGCAGCTCGCGGCGGTCGGCGACGATCTCTTGCCGGGCATTCTGAAGACCGCGCGGCTCGGCTACGACGGCAAGGGCCAGGTGCGGGTGGCCACGCGTGCCCAACTCGCCGCCGCGTGGGTCGAGCTGGGCAGCGTCGCCTGTGTGTTCGAAAAGATGTTGCCGCTGGCGCACGAAATCAGCGTGATCGTGGCGCGCAGTGCGTCCGGTGCCATCGTGCATTTTCCGGTGCAGCAGAACCTGCATCGCGACGGCATTCTCGCGGTCACGCAGGTCCCCGCGCCCGACGTTGCCGCCGAACTGCAGCAGCGCGCGATCGCCAGCGCCCGCAGCGTGGCGAGCGAACTGGGTTACGTCGGCGTGCTGTGCGTCGAATTCTTCGTGCTTCAGGACGGCTCGCTCGTCGCCAACGAAATGGCGCCGCGCCCGCACAACTCGGGTCACTACAGCATCGATGCCTGCGATGCTTCGCAGTTCGATCTGCAGGTGCGGGCCTTGACCGGCGCGCCTCTGCTGGCGCCCCGCCTGCATTCGGCGTGCGTGATGCTGAACCTGCTGGGGGACCTGTGGTCGGGGCCCGGCGATCGACAAGTTGCGCCCGACTGGGCCGCCGTGCTGGCGCTGCCGGGTGTGCACCTGCACCTTTACGGCAAGGCGCAGGCTCGCCCCGGCCGCAAGATGGGTCATCTCACGGTGACCGCTGCCGGCGCCGAGCAGGCGCTGGCGGGCGCGGTCGATGCCGCAGCGCGGCTCGGCATCAAGGCGTGGTGAAGCGTGCGGGTTGACGGATCCGATCCGGCGGCTGTCGAGCGCGCGGCCGACTTGCTCGCCGCCGGTGAACTTGTCGCCTTCCCGACCGAGACCGTCTACGGCCTGGGTGCCCGTGCCGACAACGCCGCCGCGGTCGCGAAGGTCTTCCAGGCGAAGGGTCGCCCCGAGAACCATCCATTGATCGTGCACATTGCCGATCCCGCGCAGGCTTTGCGCTTCGCCGCCGAGATCCCCGCGGTCGCACGCCGGCTGATCGAGGTCTTCTGGCCCGGCCCGCTGACCGTGATCCTGCCGCGCGTCGATGGCGTGGCGACTGAAGCGGCGGGAGCGCAGCAGAGCATCGGCCTGCGCTGCCCGTCGCACCCGGTCGCGCAGGCCTTGCTCGCGGCTGCGCAGCGACGCGGCGTACCCGGCGTGGCCGCGCCGAGCGCCAACCGCTTCGGCCGGGTCAGCCCGACACTGGCGACGCATGTGATCGACGAATTCGGCGACTCGCTCACCGTGCTCGACGGCGGCCCGTGCGATGTCGGCATCGAGTCGAGCATCGTCGATTGCTCGCGCGGGCGGCCGGTGCTGTTGCGACCGGGGATGCTGGCGCGTGCGCAGATCGAAGCCGCGGCCGGCGAACCGCTGCTCGAGCCCGACGCCAATTCGCCTCGCGCACCGGGCACGCTGGCCGCACATTACGCGCCGAACGCGAAGTTGCGTGTGATGTCGAAACAGATGCTTGCGACAGCTTTGCAAATGCTGGGCGATCAGCCGTTCAAGCTCGCGGTATATTCGCGCGGCGTTCCGCTCGGGGGCGTCCACGGTGTGCGCCACCGGCGCATGCCGGCACGGCCGGATCAGGCGGCGCACGAATTGTTTTCCGTGTTGCGCGAACTCGATGCCGAGGGCGTGCAACTGATCTGGGTCGAAGAGCCGCCACCGGACGTCGAATGGGACGGTGTGCGCGACCGCCTGCTGCGCGCCGCAGCACATTGAGCTCGCCCCAGCTGCTGGTTTTTCGGAGCATCTATGAATTTGAGATTGAATGGGATCGTCCGCGCCATGCTGCACGCAGCCGTGCTCGTGACGGCGGTGCTGCTGGCCTCGTGCGGCGGCGGTGGTCAGACGAACACCTTCAGCGCCAGCCGGGTGATCGCGTTCGGCGACGAGTCGAGTGTCATCACCGCCGACCAGAAGAAATACAGCGTCAACGCGCTGGTCTCGGCCAGCACAACGCTTGATTGCGCCAGCAACCCGATCTGGATCCAGTCGGTGGCGGCGATCTACGGGCTGGTGTTCCCGCAATGCCCGGGCACGGTGGCCGCCCCGGTAAGCCGTATCTACGCGGCCAACGGCGCGCTGGTGGCAGACCTGTCTGGCCAGATCGACCAACAGCTCAACAACGGCGGGTTCAATTCGGGCGACCTCGTCACCGTGCTGGTCGGAGCCAACGACGTCGTCGCGCAGTTCGCGCAGTACCCGGGGCTCGGTGAAGGCCAGTTGCTCGCCAACCTCGATGCCGCCGGCAGGGCGCTGGCGGAGCAGGTCAACCGGCTCGCCGGACTGGGTGCGAAGGTGCTGATATCGACCATCCCCGACATCGGCCTGACGCCGTTCGCCGGCGATCGCTCCGCGGGCTCCACCAACGCCAACCCGGCGCTGCTGTCGCGCCTGAGCACGCGCTTCAACGATGCGCTGCTTGCGAATCTGACGAACGATGGGCGCAGGATCGGTCTGATCCAGCTCGACGAGTACGTCAGGGCCCTCGACAATTCCCGCATCGCCGGCCAGGGCAGCTATGCCAACACCACCTTGGGCGCGTGCACGGTGGCCCTGCCTGATTGCACCAGCAATACCCTCGTGATAGGCGCCACGACGGCCACATGGCTGTGGGCCGACGACCGCCATTTCGGCGCCGGCGGCCAGATCGCGTTGGGGTCGCTGGCCATCTCGAGGGCGCAGAACAACCCGTTCTGATGGGTTCGCGGGCGCGGCGGTTCCGCCCGCGCCGCTGCTGTGGCGATTTCGTTCGGGGCGCGCCGCGTCAGTCGCGACGGCGCCCGATCCTCAGCTTCATCGCCAGGATGCCGCCAGCAAGCACGAAAGTGACCAGGTTGGCGACGACGATCGGCCATGCCCGCATCATCAGTCCGTAG
>JANMAW010000031.1:0-8434 GCA_031360005.1 Rhizobacter sp. | reverse complement strand
TACGGCCGCAGGCGCAGACGTGACTGTGTCGTCCGAGTCGCACGCGCCCGCTGCCGGACGTTCGAAAAACGCCTCGACTGCGGGCGGGATGAAGCGTGTCAGCGAGCCGTACAGGTGCCGGTCTCCCGACCCCGCCTGTTGCGACACGTAGAAGCGTTGAGGCACCAACAGATGCAGGTGGTAGCGGGCACGCGTTAGCGCGACGTACAGCAGCCGACGTTCTTCTTCGATTTCGATCGCATTGCCGGTCGCCATGTCGGAGGGGATGCAGCCGTCGACGACGTTGAGCACGAACACCGCCTTCCATTCCTGCCCCTTGGCCGAATGGATGGTCGACAGGATCAGGTAATCCTCGTCGCGCAGCGGCACCCCCGATTCATCGCTTGTGGCCTCGGGCGGATCGAGCGTGAGTTCGGCGAGGAACGACTCGCGCGAAGCATATGTCGCGGCGATGCGGGCGAGTTGGCTCAGGTCGCCTTCACGGATCGCAGCGTCGTCGTACAGCCGGCGCAGGTGCGGCAGGTACCACACGTTCACGCGCTCCAGATCGGCGGGCCAGCGCGTCACACTCCGCTGCAGGGCTTCGAAAGTCTCAAGCCACTTCGACCATTCGGCGGCTGCTTGCGGCGGCGGGTTGAACGCACGCAGCGCGCTCACCGCATCGGCATCCGAACCCATCGCGTCGAGCAGGCGTTTCGCACTCGTCGTGCCGACGCCGGGAATGAGTTGCGCGACCCGCAGCCCGGCCATGCGGCTGCGCGGGTTCTGCACCCAGCGCAGCACCGACAACACGTCCTTGACATGTGCGGCTTCGAGAAACTTCAGGCCGCCGAATTTCACGAACGGGATGTTGCGGCGCGCGAGTTCGAGCTCCAGCGCGGCGCTGTGGTGCGAGGTCCGGAACAGCACCGCCTGGCTCTTCAAGGCGGTGCCGTTCTCACGATGTCGCAGCACCTGGTCGGCGACCCAGCAGGCCTGCGCCGATTCATCCCGCACCGTCACCAGCGACGGTCGCTGCGACGAGGCCGAGTCGCTCCACAGTTGCTTGCTGAAACGCTGTGCGGCGAGCGCGATCACGCCGTTCGAGGCATCGAGGATCGGCTGCGTCGATCGGTAGTTGCGTTCCAGCGTGACAACGCGGGCGGGCGGCGTGAACCGCGCCGGGAAATCCAGGATGTTGCGGACCTCGGCGGCGCGAAACGAGTAGATCGACTGGGCATCGTCGCCCACCACCGTGAGGCCGCGCCCATCGGGCTTCAGCGCGTGAAGGATCGCCGCCTGAAGGCGGTTCGTGTCCTGGTACTCGTCGACGAGCACGTGATCGAATCGCGCCGCGACATGGCTGGCGAGTGCGGGGTCGCCGAGCATCTGCGACCAGTACAGCAGCAGATCGTCGTAGTCGAGCACGCACTGGTTCTGCTTCTCGGCGACGAAAGCGCGGAAGAGTCGCTTCAGCTCGTCTTCCCAAGGCTGACACCAGGGGTAGACCGCACACAGCACCTCGGCCAACGGCTGCTGGCTGTTCAACACGCGCGAGTAGATCGCCAGGCAGGTGCCCTTCAGCGGGAAGCGGTTCCTTGCACTCGCCAACCGAAGCTCGTGGCGCACCAGGCCCATCAGGTCTTCCGAGTCGCCGCGGTCCTGGATCGTGAAGTTCTCGGCGAGCCCGATCTGCGCGGCGTATTCACGCAGCAGCCGCGCAGCCACGCCATGAAAGGTGCCGGCCCAGTGGAGCCGGGGCGCGCGCTGCGTCGCCGCGAAGCCCAATGCCTGGTGCAACATGCGACCGGCGCGGCGCTCCATTTCCTGCGCGGCGCGGCGCGAGAAGGTCAGCAGCAGGATGCGTTGCGGGTCGGCGCCGGCGAGCACCAGCCGCGCCACGCGCGACGCCAGCGTCATCGTCTTGCCCGATCCGGCGCCGGCGATCACCAGCAGCGGCCCTGGAATGGCCAGCGGCGCCGCACCGCCCAGCCCGTGTTCGACGGCGCTGCGCTGCTGCGCATTCAGCGAGGCAAAGGGATCGACGGGCGGGCCGGGGCGAGAATCGACGTGCAGTTCGACAGACATCCCATACTGTAAATGCATCCAGCCTGCCAGCTGGATGTCGGCAGCGAGACACCACCATGCCCGTTCGCATCGGCACCGCATCGTGGACCGACAAGACCCTGCTCGCCTGCGGCCGCTTCTACCCGAAGAGCGCGACCAGCGCCGAGGCGCGGCTGCGGTACTACGCGTCGCAATTCCCGCTCGTCGAGGTCGATTCGAGCTACTACGCGATGCCGGCGCCGAACACCGCGCAGCTCTGGGCCGAACGCACACCGAACGACTTCGTGATGAACGTGAAATCGTTTCGCCTCTTTACCGGCCACCAGACCTCGCCGAGCGTGCTGCCGAAGGACATCCGTGCCGCGCTGCCGCCGAAGACGAAGGCGAACCTCTATTACCGCGAGCTGCCGGCGGAGATCCGCGACGAACTCTGGCGCCGCTTCATCGAAGCGTTGGCGCCGCTGCGCGCGTCGAACAAGCTCGGGCTGGTGCACTTCCAGTTCCCTCCCTGGCTGCTGCGCAACGCGGCCGGCCGCGCACACGTGCAGCACTGCATCGAGCGCATGGCCGGCCACACGGTCAGCGTCGAGTTCCGCCATCAGAGCTGGTTCGAAGGTGAGCACGCCGCTTCCACGCTGGCGTTCGAACGCGCGCTGGGGGTGGTACATACGGTCGTCGACGGGCCGCAGGGCTTCGCCAACAGCGTGCCGGCGATCTGGGAGGCGACGCATCCGGCCTGCGCCCTGCTGCGCCTGCATGGGCGCAACACCGCGACCTGGGACATCGCCGGCGCGAGCGCAGCATCGGACCGCTTCAACTACGACTACGGCGATCCCGAGTTGATCGACATCGCCGGGAAGGTCGCGCGCCTCGCGCTGCTGGCGGCTTCGACCCACGTCGTGTTCAACAACAACATGGAAGACCAGGGCCAGCGCAACGCGGCCGCGCTGATGCGTTTGCTGCATCGCTGACCGTAGCGCGCCGATGCTCAGGCCTCGAGGGTTCGGCCTGCCGCTGTCCACGCATCGATGCCGCCGGCGAGCGGCCGCACATCGCGAAAGCCACGTTCGAGCAGCTTGCGCGCTGCAAGCACCGCCGAGGCATCGTTTGGGCAGGCGCAATAGACGACGACCAGCGCGTCCTTCGGGTGGGAGAGCAGCTCGGGCGCGCTGGCGTCGTCGAGCACCACGATCGCGCCGGGGATGCGACCTTCGGCGCGCGCCACCTGCGAACGAACGTCGATGATCAGCGGGCGCTCGCCGCGATCGAGAAGCTCGGTCAGCGAGTCCACCGACATCCGCGCCATCCGCAATTGCACATTGAATCGATGGCGTTGCCAGGCCTTCGTGGCGATGAACAGGGACGCCGCCAGCACGAGGAGCATCAACCCCCATTTGCCGAGCTGCGCCAGCGCGTCGACGATGTCTGCGATGGCCGGCGCGAACAGCCAGCCCAGCGCAAGGCCGACACCGGCCCACAGCGTCGCACCGATCGCGTCGAACAGCACGAAGGGCGCGCGTCGGATGCGCAGCGCGCCGGCCATGGCGGTGGCGACCGCAGCAAAGCCCGGCACGAACTTGGCGACCACCAGCGAGGGCGCGCCGAAGCGCGTGAAGATCGATTCGGTCTGGCGCACGCAGCCGTCCGGCGACAGCGAGATGCGGCACAGCGCGCCCAGCACCCGGCGCCCCATCTGGCGGCCGATCAGGAACCATGCGATATCGGCCAGCAGACAGGCGGCAACCGCGGTGCCGAGCAGTGCCGCCACGTTCAACTGCCCGCGCGCCGCGAGCGCGCCGGTGACCATCAGCACCGGATATGACGGCAGCGGCGCGCCGAGTTGCTGCGCGAGAATGTTGATGAACACAAACAGCAGGCCGTACTCGGCAACCAGGCGAATCAGGAGTTCCATGGCAGTGCGATGGCAGTGCTTGCGACCACCGCAGTGTCGCCCGGAATGGCGAAATGGCCGGCCCGGCGCAGTGCGATGGAAGCCGAGTTCAGGCTTTCGGGGTCAACCGGGCCGACGCAAATCGCCGTAAGCTTGTCGCGCCAGGGCGTTCGATCCGCAATCGTGGTTCGGCCGTGGACGAGGGCTCATCATGAAAATCCTGCTGCCGACCGACGGCTCGAAAGCTTCGCTCGAGGCGGTCCACCACGCACTCCGCCTGGTTCATTCCGGCCTGCGCGCAAGCTTCGTCCTCGCCAATGTGCAGGAGCCCGCATCGCTGTACGAGGTGGTCGTTGCGCACGATGCCGAAGTGATCGAGCATGTCAGCGCCGCCGCCGGCGCCCATTCGCTCGAAGCGGCGCAGGTGCTGTTGCGCACCGCCGGGGTGCCGTTCGAAAGCGAGGTCGGCTCGGGCGATCCTGGCCACACGCTGGTCGAGATCGCCGAGCGATTCGGCTGCGACATGGTGATCATCGGAGCTCGGGGCGCGGGTGCGTTGCGGAGCGCGCTGTTGGGGTCGGTGTCGAACTCCGTTCTGCACGCCGCGAACGTCCCGGTGTTGATCGTCAAACAGATCGAAGATTGAACCCTTTCGGCGTCTGCCGACGTGCACTGCAGGCCCCGTTCGACCTGCACTTACCTGGCGTAACCCATGCCGGTTTCTCACCCATCACTTTCAGAGCCCGCCGCAAGTCCTTATTTTAGAAAGCTTTTTGGCGCACAATCGGCGTTTCAATATCACCGCTAAGTCTTTGATTCCATTGATTTTTCTTTCCGTATTCGATTGACCGACCATCGGTCATCCGCTAAAGTGGCGTGAAGTGCACTTTTGTGGATATTTGTGGCAAACATCGTGTTTCAAGGGCCCGCGGCCCTGACGCTGGACGGCAAGGGGCGCATCGCCATGCCGGCGCGCCACCGCGAGCTTCTGGCGGCAACCGGTGTCAGCCAGCTCACGATCACCAAGCACCCCGAAGGTTCGCTGATGATCTTCCCGCGCCCGGCATGGGAGAACTTTCGCGACCGCGTCGCCGCGCTTCCGATGGAAGCGAGCGGCTGGAAGCGGGTGTTCCTCGGCAACGCGATGGATGTCGAGATCGATGCGTCGTCGCGCGTGCTGATCGCGCCCGAGCTGCGCCTGTCGGCCGGCCTGGTGCGCGAGGTGATGCTGCTGGGCATGGGCAGCCACTTCGAGCTGTGGGACGCGCAACGCCACGCCGACCACGAGGCCCGCGTGATGCAGTCCGAGATGCCCGAGTCGCTGAAGAGCTTCAGTTTCTGACCGGTCCAGCCGTCGCGAACCTCCCCTTCCCATGGATTCCCGTAGCGACCTGCAGCACACGACCGTCCTGCTGAACGAGGCGATCGACGCCCTCGTCACCCGGCCGGACGGTGTCTACGTCGACGCCACCTTCGGTCGCGGCGGTCACGCCCGGCTGCTGCTGTCGCGCCTGGCGCCGCAAGGAAGGCTGGTGGCCATCGACCGCGATCTGCAGGCCGTCGAGGCCGCAAGCACCGGCGCAACGCGGGTCACCGACCCGCGTTTTTCGATTCATCACACGAGCTTCGCGCAGATGGCGCGGCTGCTGTCGTCGCTGGGGGTGCCCGGGGTCGACGGGCTGCTGCTCGACCTGGGCGTGTCGTCGCCGCAGATCGACGACCCCGAGCGCGGTTTCAGCTTCCGTTTCGACGGCCCGCTGGACATGCGGATGGACACGACCCGGGGCGAAAGCGCCGCGGACTTTCTGGCCCGCGCCGACGTGCGCCAAATGACGGAGGTGATTCGTGACTATGGGGAAGAACGGTTTGCTCTACAGGTTGCAAAGGCGCTTGTTGCTCGGCGCGAGAGCGGGAACCCTGTTCGAACCACAGGCGAGCTTTCCGGCGTCGTGGCTGGTGCGGTCAGGACCCGCGAGGCGGGCCAGAACCCTGCAACGCGCACATTTCAAGCTCTTCGGATTTTCGTCAACGCCGAGCTTGAGGAGCTCGAACAGGGTCTGAACGCCGCGCTCGATCTGCTCGTGCCGGGCGGGCGCCTGGTCGTGATCAGCTTTCACTCGCTCGAGGACCGGATCGTCAAGACCTTCATCGCGCGCGAGAGCAAGCACGCGTTCGACCGGCGTGCGCCGTTCGCCGAACCGAAGCCGATGCGGCTGAAGGCGATTGCGCGCGTCAGGCCGCGCGACGACGAGGTGCGTCGCAATCCGCGCTCGCGCTCGGCGGTGATGCGGGTGGCGCAGCGTACCGAGGTGGCGGCATGAAGCGAAGGACGAGGGGCCCCGTCCACGGGGATCGAACAGCGCAATGCCGCTGTTGCCAGCGACAATACGGCGCAACGGGTCGCGCCGACCGTACGGAGCTGGCCGCGTGACGCGCCTCAACGTTGTGTTGTTGGTCGCATTGTTGTTCAGCAGTGTCTACCTCGTGCGGGTATCGCACGAGTCGCGCCGCCTCTTCGCCGAGCTCGACAAGGCGCACACCGACGAGCGCCTGCTCGGCAACGAGTTCGAGCGCCTGAAGTCAGACAAGCAGTCGCAGGCGACGCCGCTGCGCGTCGAGAAGGCCGCGCGCGACAAGCTTGCGATGCGCACCGCGACGCCGGCCGTCACGCACTACATCAGCCAGCCGCGCGCCGCGTTCGCGTCGGATGCCGCGAGTGCCTCGGGGGGCGCCCGATGAACCGGGCCGACAAACCCGCCGCCGCTGCCAGACGGGCGAGCCGGGTGCAGGGACGCAACCCCGGCGCCAGCGCGCGCAGCGTCACCTATTCGACCAGCCCGCTGCTGGCTTCCAAGACGCCGCCGTGGCGCTCGAAGTTCCTGGTCGGGCTGGTGGGACTGAGCTTCTGCGGATTGGTCGGCCGCGCGTTGTACGTGCAGGTCATCGGCGCCGGGTTCTTCCAGCGCCAGGGCGAGATCCGCTATGCGCGCACGCTCGAGCTGCCGGCCAGCCGCGGGCGCATCCTCGACCGCAACGGGCTGATCCTCGCATCGAGCATCCCAGCGCCGTCGCTGTGGGCGATTCCGAAAGACCTGGAGGCCGATCCGGCGCAGCGCCGCCAGCTCGCGAAGCTGCTCGGCATGACCTCCAAGGAGCTGACCGACCGGCTCGCTGACAACCCCAACTTCGTCTGGCTGCGCCGCCAGGTCGAAGACCCGGTCGCGAAGGACGTGCTCGCGCTCGGCCTGAAGGGCGTGCACCAGGTGCGCGAATACAAGCGCAAGTACCCCGAGGGAGAAGCGGCCACGCATGTGGTGGGTTTCACGAATGTCGAAGACCACGGACAGGAAGGCATCGAGCTGGCGCACGAGAGCGAGCTGTTCGGCCGCAACGGCACGCGCCGCGTCATCAAGGACCGGCTCGGCCGCGTCGTCGAAGACATCGGCGACCGCGTCGCGCCGGTCGACGGGCGCGACATCGAGCTCAGCATCGATTCGAAGGTGCAGTTCTTCGCCTACCAACGTATTCGCGACGCGGTGGCCGAGCACAAGGCCAAGGCCGGCAGCGTGGTCGTGCTCGATGCGCGCAGCGGCGAGGTGCTGGCGCTCGCCAACTTCCCCAGCTACACGCCGGGCGACCGGCGCAACCTGAGCGGCGCGCAGCTGCGCAACCGCGCGCTGACCGATACCTTCGAACCCGGCTCGACGGTCAAGCCCTTCGTCGCCGCCTGGGCCCTCGAGACCGGGCGCGTCAGGCCCGAGACCATCATCCATACCGCCCCCGGCCGCGTCTCGATGGGCGGCTTCTTGATCAGCGATTCGCATCCGCACGGCGACCTGACGGTGTCGGAGGTGATCCAGAAGTCGAGCAACATCGGCGCGATGCGCATGGGGCTGATGTTCCAGCCGCGCGAAATGTGGGAGCTGTATGCGCAGGCCGGCTTCGGGCAGAAGCCGCAGCTCGGCTTCCCCGGCGCGGTGACGGGGCGGTTGCGGCCCTACAAGACCTGGCGCCCGATCGAGCAGGCGACGATGAGCTACGGCTACGGTCTGTCGGCCTCGCTGTTCCAGATCGCCCACGCGTACACCGTGTTCGCGCACGACGGCGAGTTCATTCCCGTGACATTGACGAAGAGCGCGGCGCAGGGCGACGCGGCCAGGGTCGGCGGGCTGCGCGTGATCTCGCCGCAGACTGCGCAGACCATGCGCCAGATGCTCAGCCTGGTCACCGGCCCCGGCGGCACCGCGCCGAAGGCGCAGACGATCGGCTACTCGGTCGGCGGCAAGTCAGGCACCGCGTACAAGCAGGAAGGCAAGGGATACGCCGTCAAGAAGTACCGCGCGTGGTTTGTCGGCCTCGCGCCGATCAGCAACCCGCGCATCATCGTCGCGGTGATGGTCGACGAGCCCGGCGCCGGCAAGTGGTACGGCGGCGATGTGGCCGCGCCGGTGTTCAGCGACCTGGTGCAGCAGACCCTGAGGACGCTGAATGTTCAGC
>JANMAW010000634.1:0-1682 GCA_031360005.1 Rhizobacter sp. | reverse complement strand
CTGCTCGCCGAGATGAACCTCGACGCCTACTTCATGGAGTACGACGACGAGCGCTCGGGCGACTTCCGCCCGCTGCGCTACCTGCCGAAGGGCAAGGTCGTCGTGCTCGGCCTCGTCACGACCAAGTTCGGCGCGATGGAGAGCAAGGATGCGTTGAAGCGTCGCATCGACGAGGCGGCGAAGTACGCGCCGCTGGAGCAGCTGTGCCTGAGCCCGCAATGCGGCTTCTCGAGCACGGTGCACGGCAACAACATCGCGGTGCAGGCGCAGCGCGACAAGCTGCGGCTGGTCGTCGAAGTGGCACAGGACGTCTGGGGCTGAATCGGCGCAGCAGGATCTTCAGAACGTTGTCGCCGAGTCGTCGGCGCCTGGCACCCACCGGCCTCCGAATACCTCGCTCGCCGGCGGGACCGAAGCGTCCGAGGCCGACGGCCGCCAGTCGCTAGGCCGCGCCGCGGGTGCAGCGCGCTGCACCGATGTCGTCGGCCGGGCATCGGGCAGGTGGATTGCATGGGCCGCGTTCTGGTCGAGCGCGGCGATGCCGGCTGCCGTGACTGCAAGCAGCACAGCGGCCGCGGCGATCGCGATCAACCGGGCGGTACGCGACCTGTCGGACGTGGGACGGTTTTTCATGCTTTCGCTCCTCGAGGTTCGTCGCTGAAGCACCTGTGCAACTCCGGGTGCTACTCGGGAATACGGAAAGCGAGTTCAAAACAAGACAGTCGATGCCGCCGACCCCGTGGATCCCCGGCGATAGCCGTCGCCAGCCGCCCCGTTCGACGAACGCACCGAACCCGATGCGCGACGCTCGGACAGGTTCCGCGCTGTCCCGCCATCGCGCTGACAATGAATACACGTTGGCAACGCCTGTGTCGCCTGGCCGTGCCTACACTGGCGCTGTCTCGCTCTGCGCCCTGGAGATCAACCGATGAAGAGCTACGCAATCGCGACCATCCCCGGAGACGGCATCGGCAAGGAAGTCATCCCGGCCGGCCAGCTGGTGCTGGAGGCGCTCGCTGCGGCCGGCGGCTCGTTCCGCTTCGAGTTCGAGAGCTTCGACTGGGGCGGCGACTACTACCGCGCGCATGGCGTGATGATGCCGGCCGACGGCCTGGACGCGCTGCGCCACAAGGACGCGATCCTGTTCGGCTCGGCCGGCGATCCGCACATCCCCGACCACATCACGCTGTGGGGGCTGCGACTGAAGATCTGCCAGGGCTTCGACCAGTACGCCAACGTGCGACCGACGCGCATCCTGCCGGGCATCGATGCACCGCTGAAGCGCTGCGGTTCCGACGAGCTGAACTGGGTCATCGTGCGCGAGAACTCCGAAGGCGAGTACTCCGGCGTCGGCGGCCGTGTCCATCAAGGCCATCCGATCGAGGCCGCCACCGACGTCTCGATCATGACGCGCGTCGGCGTCGAACGCATCATGCGCTTCGCGTTCAGGCTGGCGCAGTCGCGGCCGCGCAAGCTGCTGACCGTGATCACGAAGAGCAACGCGCAGCGCCACGCGATGGTGATGTGGGACGAGATCGCACTGCAGATCGCCGCGGAGTTCCCCGACGTCGCGTGGGACAAGGAACTGGTCGACGCGGCCACCGCGCGGATGGTCAATCGCCCGGCCTCGCTCGATACGCTGGTCGCGACCAACCTGCACGCCGACATCCTGAGCGATCTGG
>JANMAW010000613.1:0-1575 GCA_031360005.1 Rhizobacter sp. | reverse complement strand
AATGCCTCGAGCGAGACGCGCCGCGCAATGCGTGCCGCGACCGGATAGAACAGGAATTCGCGCAACTCGGTGAACGCGGTGATCGACAGCCGCAGCGCGCCGTAGGCCAGCAGCAGTGCGACCGGCACCACCAGCACTGCGGCCGGGTCGCCAGGCTTCAGCGTCAGCGCGTCGACGAGTTGCTTCAGCACCAGCGGCACGCCGACGTTGGCGAGCTTTGCGCCGATGAGGAAGCTCAATGCCACCGCGACCCGCCAGCGCCATTGCCACACGTAGGGCAGCAGTTTCTTCAGCGTCCCCCAGTCGGAGCGCGGGGCCGGTGCAGGCGCGCCGGGCAATGGGGGAGCGGCGAGCGTGGCAGGGCGCATCAGGGGAGGATGGAGGACAGATGAAAGGTGAAAGAATGGCGCGAGCAACGATGACGCCCGCAGGTGAAGCAATATGCCCGAGATTTCAAGTGACAGCGTGACGCGCCAGGTTTCGGGCGGCCCGGCCCCCCTCCAGCTGCCCGATGACCGCCAGCTCGTGCTGCGCGTGATGCCGATGCCGGCCGACGCGAACGGCAACGGCGACATCTTCGGCGGCTGGATCATGGCCCAGGTCGACCTCGCCGGTGCGGTGCTGCCGGCGCGTATCGCGAAGGGTCGCATCGCGACGGTCGCGGTCAACGAGTTCGTTTTCAAGCAGCCGGTGTCGGTCGGCGACCTGCTGAGCTTCTACGCCAAGGTCGAGCGCGTCGGCAAGACCTCGGTCACCGTCAACGTCGAGGTCTATGCCGAGCGCGACCCGGCGAACCTGCACGTCGTGAAGGTGACCGAGGCGAACCTGACCTACGTCGCGATCGACCGCGACGGCAAGCCGCGGCCGATTCCGGCGGGCTGAGGTCGCGCACAAGGGCGTGCCTGCGCACGGCCTTGTGGCTACCGAAGGACTTCGCGCCTGCACGCGCGAAGGCTGACGCGCAGTGGGTCGCCGCGCCGGGGTCGGTCAGGGTCGGGTCTTCGGCGCAAGGATGCGGTCGGCGACGAACCGCGCGAGCGCTTCGCCGCAGGCCCGGTACACCGGCTCCGCAGGATGAAAACCGTCGCTGGCCATCGCGGCAGGGGCAAGCTGAAGTGCGATCGCGGTGTGGAACACGTTGGGGCGGTTCGCGGCCCAGCGGGCCATCGCCTCGTCGTGGCGTCGCGCATCGCCGCCCATCAGGCCGCGCAACGGCTGCGGCAGCAGCGGGAACTGGTTGATCGGCGGCAGCGGCGCGAACAGCACGAAAGCGGCGCGGCCCTCACCGAGCAGCCAGTCGGCCAGCGCGGCTCGATGCTGCACGGCGCGCTGTGGCGAGATCATGCCGATCACGTCGTTGACACCGGTCAGCACCACCACCACATCGGCGGCCGGCGGCGGGTCGGCGCGCAGCATGTCGTGGACCTGCAACGTCGTCAGTCCCGATCGAGCGCGCAGGCGCCAGCGCAGCGCACGCCCGCTGCGCCGGTGCAGCGTGCGCGTGAAGTGGCCCGCGAACGCGTGGTCCTGATGCGCGACGCCGACGCCGGCCGCCGACGAATCGCCGGCGATCAG
>JANMAW010000604.1:0-4434 GCA_031360005.1 Rhizobacter sp. | reverse complement strand
GCTTGCATTGGCGAAACCAGCGAGTAAGATTAGCTCATGTTGCAGTGCAGCAAACTGCTTCAGAACCACCCACATTCAATCGGAGCCCACCATGCTGAACAATGAACAATTCGCCGCCACGAACAAGGCCAACCTCGAAGTACTGATGGGCATCACTGCCAAGGCCTTCGAAGGCATCGAGCAGCTCACCGCGCTCAATCTGCAGGTCGTCAAGACCAGCTTTGGCGAAGTCGCTGAAACCGGCCTCGCCGCGCTGTCCGCCAAAGACCCGCAATCGCTGCTGGAGTTGCAAGCGGGCCTGCTGCAACCCGCCGCCGAAAAGGCTGCCGCGTATGGCCGTCAGGTGTATGACATCGTCGCTGCAACCAAGACCGAAGTCGAGAAGGTCGCGACCGAACAGGTTGCAGCCGCGCAGCACTCGATCGCCGCTGCGTTCGAAGCCGCCACCAAGAACGCCCCCGAAGGCTCGAGCAGCGGCATCGCGCTGTTCAAGTCGGCGATGGCAACGGCCAACAACGCGTTCGATGGAATGCAAAAGGCTACCCGCCAGGCGACCGACGCTGCCGAAGCCAACTACACCGCCGTGACCGGCTCGGTGGTGAAGGCGGTCGGCAAGGCCAAGCGCGGCTGAGCGACGCGAGAGTGACATGCGCAACGACCCGGCGTTGCGCCTGGCCCCGCCCCATCGGTCCACGACTGATGGCTGGCTGGGCACCCGCGAGTTGCCCGGCTACCGGGCCGGCAACGTCGTCGCCAAGCTCGACGATCTGCCCAAGGTCGATCCCGACCACCTCTACTTCGACCTTCTGCTGCTCGATGCGGGCGGTCAACTTCAGGACAATCATTCGGGCCCCTGCCATGCGCTCGCGCGCCAGCAGTCGCTCGACGAGCGCTCGCGCTTCGTTCGCGTCGTGGCCGAACTGGTCCGACATGCACCGAACGACTCCCGCGGCCTCGCGGCCATCGGTCAGGTTCTCACCTTCATACGCGAGCGCGGTGTCGAAGTCCACCGCCTCGTGTTGGCCGCGCAGTTGCTCGACGATGCCTGCAGCGAATGCGCCGTCGTCGCGAGCCTGAACCATCTGCTCGAGCTTTCGCTCGGCGCAGAGGAGGCGCCGCGTGCGATGGACGACGTCGTCGAGAAGCTTGCGCGCACGTCGGGGTTCGGTTCCCTCGACGCCGATGTTCCGCAGCGGCGGGCCGTCGACTTCGACAGCCGCCTGAGCCGAATCAATGGCAGCGGTCTGGCGGCGCAGGTGTCGTTCGTCGTGCGCACCGTCGGCAAGGCGCGCGCGCGGCGCTATTTGCGCGAGGTCACCGACTTCGAGATGGTGCCGACACCTGACATGTTCGGTGTGTGACCGTGAAGCGCCATCGAAGCAAGGCCGGCGTTGAGTTCGCGGCGGTCCTGGCGCGCGGCATACTGAGCATCGGCCACCCTGTTTTTTCAGTCGGATCAAGCCGTGCGGCCGGCCGGCACGATGCGCAGCATCAGCGCATGCAAAGGAGACCTTCATGGCACTGAGCGACGAACTGGCCAAACTGCACGACATGCATCAACGCGGCGCGCTGACCGATGAAGAGTTTTCTCGGGCAAAGGCCCGCCTGCTGGAAGGCTCGACTGCGCACGCCGATACGCCGGCGGCTTCGCCCGCGCTCGCGGCCATCAATGCCTTGCGACGCAGTCACAGCGACCGCTGGATCGCCGGCGTGTGCGGAGGAATCGCGCGCGCCACCGGCGTGGAATCCTGGGTCTGGCGTCTTCTGTTCGCGCTGCTGCTGCTGTGCGGCGGTGCCGGCCTGGTGCTCTACGTGCTGCTGTGGATTTTCGTGCCGAGCGAGTGACCCGATTCAAGGTTCGGCCTTGCGGCGAAGACCGGCTTTGGCGACCGGTTCATATCATCGAACCAGCGCCCGACCGCTCGCATGCATCGAGAACCGGGGGGCAGTGCTGAAGAAAGAACTGGCGTTCGGCGCCTCGTCGCGCGCGACCGCAGCAAAGCTCGGCCGTTGCGCACCGGTTGGCGATGTGCCGCGGGGTTTTGTTGGTAGGCCGTGTTGGACTTGAACCAACGACCAAAGGATTATGAGTCCTCTGCTCTAACCAGCTGAGCTAACGGCCCGAAGCAGTCGATTGTAGGCAGCGGGCCCACCGCGACTCGCTGCCTTACTTCGTGCTGAGCGCGTTGCTGACCAGCCGCGACGTGATGTCGACGATCTGGATCATGCGGTCGTAGGGCATGCGCGTGGGGCCGATCACGCCGAGCGTTCCGACGACCTGGCCGTTCACTTCATACGGCGCCGACACGACCGAGAGCTCCGCGAACGGCACCACCATACTCTCGCCGCCGATGTAGATGCGCACGCCTTCGGCGCGGCTGCTGACATCGAGCAGGCGCATCAGCTGGGTCTTCTGCTCGAACACGTCGAACAGCTTGCGCAGGCTGCCCATGTCGCTGGAGAAATCCTGCACCGTGAGCAGGTTGCGCTCGCCCGAGATGACGACCTGCTCCTGGCTGTGGGCATGCGCCTCGCTGCCGGCCTGCACCGCCGCGTGCATCAGCGCGGCAATCTCGCCGCGCAGTGCGTCGACCTCGGTCTTGAGCCGCTCGCGCACGTCTTCGATGGTCAGGCCCGCGTAATGCGCGGTCAGGTAGTTGCTGGCTTCGATCAGTTGCGACTGGGTGTAGTCCTGCGCGGTGAAGATCACGCGGTTCTGCACGTCGCCATCGGGCGCGACCAGGATCACGAGAATGCGCCGCTCGCTCAGCCGCATGAACTCGATGTGGTGAAACACGCTGGCCTTGCGCGGTGCGGTGATCACGCCGACGAAGCTCGACAGGTTAGACAGCAGCTGCGCGGCATTGGCGATCACCCGCTGCGGCTGATCGGGCGGCAGGTGCGGCTCGATCGGTGGCACGCTGACCAGTGGCTGCGCGGTCAGCATCGTGTCGACGAACAGCCGGTAGCCGCGCGCGGTGGGGACGCGCCCGGCGCTCGTGTGGGGGCTGGCGATCAGGCCCAGGTCTTCGAGGTCGGCCATCACGTTGCGAATCGTCGCCGGCGACAACTCCAACCCGCTGGCTCTGGACAAGGTTCGCGATCCCACCGGTTGGCCGTCGGCAATGTAGCGCTCGACCAGGGCTTTCAGGAGTGTTTTTGCGCGCTCGTCCAGCATGGGTTCGATTGTAGATTCCGACGCATTTTCCGCCCCTGCCGCCGGGGGTCGCTGTGGTGTAATCCCGCGCATGACCAGCCGCTTTCGTCATGCCGCGCTCGTCGGAAAGTACCAGGCCCAGGGCATCCGCGACGTGCTGGAAGAGATCGCGCAGTTCCTTGTGCATCAGGGGCTGCGCGTCTCGCTCGAAAAGCAGACCGCGCTGAACACCGGCATCGCCGATTTCGGTGCGCTCACCGCCGATGAATTGGGGCGCGACTGCGACCTCGCGGTGGTGGTCGGCGGCGACGGCACGATGCTCGGCATTGCGCGCCAGCTCGCCCGCTTCGACACGCCGCTGGTGGGTATCAACCAGGGCCGGTTCGGCTTCATTACCGATGTGAACCTGGGTCAGTTCGCCGAGGCGCTCGCACCAATGATCGCCGGCGACTACGAAGAGGAGCGCCGCACCATGCTCGAAGGCGGCGTGTGGCGCGATGGCGCGCTGATCTTCGAAGGCTTCGCGATGAACGACGTGGTGGTGAGCCGCGGCGCCGCGGCGAGCATGGTCGAGCTGAAGGTCGACATCGGTGACGAGTTCGTCGCCAACTACCGCTGCGACGGACTGATCATCGGCTCGCCCACCGGTTCGACCGCGTATGCGCTGTCGGCGGGCGGGCCGATCCTGCACCCGGGCATCAAGGGGTGGGTGCTGGTGCCGATCGCGCCGCACGACCTGTCGAACCGGCCGATCGTGCTGCCCGACACCGGCGAGATCAACATCGAGATCGTGGCCGGGCGGGATGCGATCGTCAGCTTCGACATGCAGTCGCTTGCGAGCCTGCTGCACGGCGACCGCGTCCAGGTGCGGCGCTCGGAGAACCAGGTGCGCTTCCTGCACCCGCGGGGCTGGAGCTATTACGCCACCTTGCGACGCAAGCTGCACTGGAACTCGGGAGTCAACTGAAGTGTTGAGACGACTGTCATTGCGCGACTTCGTGATCGTCAGTGCACTCGAGGTCGAGCTTGCCGGCGGCTTCTCGGTGCTGACCGGCGAGACCGGCGCAGGCAAGTCGATCCTGATCGACGCGCTGCAGCTTGCGCTGGGCGGCCGTGGCGATGCCGGCGTGGTGCGCGAAGGCGCCACGCGCGCCGAGATCGTCGCCGAATTCGATGTGCCGGCGAGTTTGTCGGCGTGGCTCGACGAAGGCGGCTTCGAGGTCGGCGACGCCTTGCTGCTGCGCCGCACGATCGACGCGCAAGGCAAGAGCCGCGCA
>JANMAW010000581.1:0-4691 GCA_031360005.1 Rhizobacter sp. | reverse complement strand
CTGAATCTGCAGATCGGCTTCTCGCACCCGGTGGCCAAAGCCATGCCTGCGGGCGTGAAGGTCGAGTGCCCGACGCAAACCGAAATCATCATCAAGGGTGCCGACCGCCAGGTGGTGGGCCAGATCGCCGCTGAAGTGCGTGCGATCCGCCCGCCCGAGCCATACAAGGGCAAGGGCATTCGCTACGTCGGCGAAAAGGTCGTCATCAAAGAGACCAAGAAGAAATAAGGGGCGCATGACATGTCACTGAACAAAAAAGATCAGCGCGTTCGTCGCTCCCGCCAGACTCGTGCGCGCATTGCCGTGCAGCGCGTGGCGCGTCTGACCGTCTATCGCACAAACCTGCACATCTACGCCAACGTCATCTCCGACGATGGCGCCACGGTGCTGGCCAGCGCATCGACCGCTGAAGCCGAAGTCCGCAAGGAACTGAGCGGGGCCGACAAGAAGGCGGGCAAGGGCGGCAACGTCGCTGCGGCCTCGGTGATCGGCAAGCGGATCGCCGAAAAGGCGAAGGCCGCCGGCATCGAGAGGGTCGCGTTCGACCGCGCCGGTTTTGCGTACCACGGCCGCGTCAAGGCGCTGGCCGAAGCCGCGCGTGAAGCCGGCCTGCAGTTCTAAGCGCAAGGAATTCCAAAATGGCAAAGTTTCAACCCCGCGTTCAGGACGAAGGTCGTGACGACGGTCTGAAGGAAAAGATGATCGCGGTGAACCGCGTCACCAAGGTGGTGAAGGGCGGCCGCACGCTGAGCTTTGCCGCGCTCACCGTCGTCGGCGATGGCGACGGCCGCATCGGCATGGGCAAGGGCAAGGCCAAGGAAGTTCCGGTCGCGGTGACCAAGGCGATGGACTCGGCCCGTCGCAACATGATCAAGGTTTCGCTGAAGAACGGCTCGATCCACCACAAGGTGATCGGCGAACACGGCGCTTCGCATGTGCTGATGGCGCCGGCACCGGCCGGTACCGGCCTCATCGCTGGCGGACCGATGCGCGCGGTATTCGAGGTGATGGGCGTCACCGACATCGTCTGCAAGAGCCTGGGGTCGTCGAACCCGTACAACCTGGTTCGTGCCACGCTCGACGCGCTGAAGAACTCCACCACCCCGGCCGAAGTCGCTGCCAAGCGCGGCCTGACGGTTGAAGAACTCTTCAATTGACTCGCCCCGCGAGGAGAAAACACCATGGCAGTCAAAGACTCAACCCAGAGCACCGTCAAGATCAAGCTGGTCCGCAGCATCAGCGGCACCCGCGAGTCGCATCGCGCGACCGTGCGCGGCCTCGGGCTGCGCAAGCTGAACAGCGAAGCTACGCTCGAAGACACGCCGGCGGTGCGCGGCATGATCAACAAGGTCTCGTACCTGGTCAAGGTGCTCTGAAGCACTGATCAAAGGACAGGAACATGGAACTCAACACCATCAAGCCCAGCGCCGGCTCCAAGCATGCCAAGCGTCGCGTCGGTCGTGGCATTGGCTCCGGCCTCGGCAAGACCGCGGGCCGTGGCCACAAGGGCCAGAAGTCGCGTTCCGGCGGCTACCACAAGGTCGGTTTCGAAGGCGGCCAGATGCCGCTGCAGCGACGCCTGCCAAAGCGGGGCTTCAAGTCGCACCTGCTGAAATTCAACGCCGAGTTGAGCCTGACCGACCTGCAGCGCCTCGGCGCGGCGGAGGTCGACCTGCTGACACTGAAGCAAGCCCGCCTCATCGGTGAACTTGCGAAGGTCGTGAAGGTCATCAAGTCTGGCGAGCTGACCCTGAAGGTCGTGCTCAAGGGCATCTTCGCGAGCGCCGGTGCGAAGGCTGCTATCGAAGCCGCTGGCGGCTCGGTCGCCTGACCCGCACGCGGACCTGCGCACTTCGCCTGAAACTGGACACTCCGTGGCAACCAACTCGAATCAGCTGGCCAAGAGCGGCAAGTTCGGCGACCTGCGTCGCCGGCTGGCGTTCCTGTTGCTGGCGCTCGTGGTTTACCGCATCGGCGCGCACATTCCGGTGCCGGGCATCGACCCGAACCAGCTCGCCCAGCTGTTCAAGAGCCAGGCGGGCGGGATCCTGAGCCTGTTCAACATGTTCTCGGGCGGAGCGCTGTCGCGCTTCACCGTGTTCGCGCTGGGCATCATGCCGTACATCTCTGCGTCGATCATCATGCAGTTGATGACCTACGTGGTGCCGACGCTCGAAGCGCTGAAAAAGGAAGGCGAGTCGGGGCGTCGCAAGATCACCCAGTACACGCGCTACGGCACCCTCGGTCTGGCGTTGTTTCAGTCGTTGGGCATCGCGATTGCCCTCGAAGGCTCGGCGGGACTGGTGATCACGCCGGGCTTTGGCTTCCGCATGACGGCGGTCGTGAGCCTGGTCGCCGGCACGATGTTCCTGATGTGGCTGGGTGAGCAAATCACCGAGCGCGGCCTCGGCAATGGCATCTCGATCCTGATCTTCGGCGGCATCGCGGCAGGCCTGCCGGGCGCGCTGGGCCAGTTCGCGACGCTGGTGAGCCAGGGCTCGATGAGCATCGTCGCCGCATTGTTCATCACCTTGCTGGTTGTGGCGGTGACGTTTGCGGTGGTGTTCGTCGAGAGAGGCCAGCGCAAGATCCTGGTGAACTATGCCAAGCGACAGGTCGGCAACAAGGTCTACGGCGGCCAGTCGTCGCACCTGCCGCTGAAGCTCAACATGTCGGGCGTGATCCCGCCGATTTTCGCTTCGTCGATCATCTTGTTGCCGGCCACGGCCGTCGGCTGGTTTGCCACCGGCGACAGCTTCCGCTGGCTGAAAGACGTGGCCGACCTGCTGCGCCCGGGGCAACCGATCTATGTGTTGCTGTATGCCGCAGCCATCGTCTTCTTCTGTTTTTTCTACACGGCGCTCGTGTTCAACAGCCGGGAGACGGCCGACAACCTGAAAAAGAGCGGCGCCTTCATTCCGGGCATCCGCCCGGGTGATCAGACGGCCCGCCACATCGACCGCATCCTGTCGCGGCTCACGCTGGCTGGCGCGATCTACATCACGCTGGTGTGCCTGCTGCCCGAGTTCCTCGTTCTGAAGTACAACGTGCCGTTCAATTTCGGCGGCACCTCGCTGTTGATCATCGTCGTCGTGACGATGGACTTCTGGGCCCAGGTGCAGAGTTATGTGATGAGCCAGCAGTACGAATCGTTGCTGAAGAAGGCCAACTTCAAGGCCACCTGAAGATGACTGATTGCCCCCACGTTTGCGGCTGCGCCGCTGCACTGCCCCCCGAGGGGGGGGCGCAGGCCCCCCTTGGGACGGCCCGGCGAGGAGCCTGATGGCCAAAGATGATGTGATCCAGATGCAGGGCGAGATTCTCGAGAATCTTCCCAATGCAACGTTTCGGGTGAAGCTTGAAAACGGGCACGTGGTGCTTGGCCACATCTCCGGGAAGATGCGCATGCACTACATCCGCATCCTGCCGGGTGACAAGGTCACGGTCGAATTGACGCCGTACGACCTGAGTCGTGCGCGCATCGTGTTCCGCGCCAAGTAGGAACAGTTCTTAAGGTTTAGGAGAGAAGAGAATGAAAGTCGCAGCATCGGTCAAGAAGATGTGCCGCAATTGCAAGGTCATCCGGCGCAAGGGCGTGGTGCGCGTGATTTGCACCGACCCGCGCCACAAGCAGCGCCAGGGCTGATTCTCAGGCCTTCGACGACAAGCTATCAAAGGACGAACATGGCACGCATTGCTGGTATCAACATTCCACCGCACAAGCACGCAGAGATCGGTCTGACCTCGATCTACGGCATCGGCCGCACGACGGCGCAGAAGATCTGCACGAAGAGCGGCGTGCCGTTCGATCGCAAGGTCAAGGACCTGACCGATGCCGACCTGGAGAAGATCCGGGAAGAAATCGGTCGCCTGTCGATCGAAGGCGACCTGCGCCGCGAGATGTCGATCAACATCAAGCGCCTGATGGACCTCGGGTGCTACCGGGGTTTCCGTCATCGCCGCGGCCTGCCGGTTCGTGGTCAGCGCACCAAGACAAATGCCCGCACCCGCAAGGGCCCGCGCAAGTCGGGCGCCGTGGTCAAGAAGTGACCCATTCCGAGTTCGCCCAGCGGCGACCTCGGGCATCGAGGCAAGATTGAGTAAAGGTCAACATGGCTAAGTCACCCGTCAACACCGCCGCCCAGCGCGTGCGCAAGAAAGTCCGCAAGAACGTTGCGGATGGTGTCGCGCACGTTCATGCGTCGTTCAACAACACGATCATCACCATCACCGATCGCCAGGGCGGCGCGCTGTCCTGGGCGTCGAGCGGTGGTCAGGGTTTCAAGGGGTCGCGCAAGAGCACGCCGTTCGCCGCGCAGGTGGCCGCCGAAGTTGCGGGCCGTGCCGCGCAAGACCAGGGCATCAAGAACCTCGACGTGCGCATCAAGGGCCCGGGCCCGGGTCGCGAGTCGTCGGTGCGCGCGCTCGCGTCGCTGGGCATCCGCATCAACTCGATTTCCGACGTGACCCCGGTTCCGCACAACGGCTGCCGACCGCAAAAGCGGCGTCGCATCTGAGTTCGCAGACTTGACATCGGTTCATTGCCGGACCGCAGTTTCCCGCGTCGGTGCCGCCCTACGGGTGGCGCCGGCTTTTTCGTTGAAGCGGGTGCACTTTCCGAAGTGCGCCGCGTCTTCATGAAGCCCACCGTCTGAGCGCACACAACAACACTCGCCAGACTCGCGCAAGCC
>JANMAW010000571.1:0-2732 GCA_031360005.1 Rhizobacter sp. | reverse complement strand
GGCGCCGACCGCGCGCACGGTGAGCAGGGTGATCTCACAGTCGAAATCGATCACGCCTTCGACGATCACGCGGCCGTAACTGACGCGCCCACCGGCCATTGCGTGCTGCCACGCCTGATCGACGTCGAGCGGGCCGTCGACACTGCTCTGGCCCTTGCCCGAGCTGCTCATCACCGGCTTGACGATGCAGGGGTAGCCGATCCTCGAGCCGATCGCCGAACGCAATTCATCGAGCGAGTCGGCGAACACATACGGGCTGGTCGGCAGGCCAAGCGTCTCGGCAGCGAGCCGGCGGATGCCTTCGCGGTCCATCGTGAGGCGCGCGGCGCGCGCGGTCGGGATCACGCGCACGACGCCGGCGTCCTCGAGTTCTTCGAGTACCCCGGTGGCGATGGCCTCGATCTCGGGCACCACCAGCGTCGGGCGCTCGGCTTCGATCAACGCCTTCAGCTGCTGCGGATCGCTCATCGTGATCGTTCGCGCGTGATGGGCGACCTGCTGCCCGGGCGCGTTGTCGTAGCGATCGACCGCGATGGTCTCGACGCCCAGACGCTGCAACGCGATCAGCACCTCCTTGCCGAGCTCGCCGCTGCCGAGCAGCATGATCTTGGTGGCGCCGGGCGACAACGGGGTTCCGAGCGTGGTCATCGATGGCGTCCTCTGGCGACTGCGGGTGCGGTCATTTTCCACCGACCCGCCGGCACCCCCTGATCCGTGGCCGACCGACCCGGTCAACGACGCTTTATCATCTGCCACATGACCTCCGGACCGCACGACGTTGCGCAAATTCGCCACGACAACGCCCTGCTGCTGTTCGACGAGTTTGTCCGCGCGACCGTGAAACATGCCGACGCGGCGACGCTGCGCGGACTCGAAGGGCGGTTCGCCGAACGACTGCAGATCCAGCCCAGCTACTGGAGCCAGATCAAGGGGCGGTCGCGCCAGATCGGCGAGCGCCTGGCGCGGCAGTTCGAGCAGCTGTGTCGAAAGCCCGCGGGCTGGATGGACCAGCCGCACCGGCCGCACGAATGGGCCGATGCCTCCCACCGTGCGGCGCCCGCCAATGCAGCTGTGGCGAGCACCGACGACAGCCAGCGCAACGTGCCGCAGGACGACGACGAGCTCTTCATCGTCGGCCTCGTTCTGACCTATTACCGCCGCCACCCGCAACGCGCCCGAGCGCGCTTGCTCGATCTGCTCGGCGAGGTGCTGACGCCGGGGTCAGTGGCCCCGCCCCGACCCGGCGCAGCCCCACCGGCGCCGCCATCGGACGACGGACGCGATCTGTGGAGCAAGACACGGGCGGCCGTCAAGCCGCTGAAGACGAAGCGCTGAATCTTTTGCACATCGCCTGGAATTTTTGCGCAATATCCCTTGCGCAAGATAATACAACGTTTATCATTTGCGCAAGTTGTGGCGGAACGGTCCGCCGCGACGACACCGCCGTTCAACCCCTCGAGCATTTCCATCGTGCGAATCGACCCGGCCAGCGGTCAGGCGCGCCGCGTCAAGCGCGCCTGAGCCGATGGATGCGCGGTCCCCGGCAATCCGGCATCCGGCCGCGCCGCCTGGCGCGCAGCGGCATCGAAGGAAGGCGTGACGATTTCGTCGCCACCGGCTTCGCTGCACCAGAACTCAGGTCCGGTTCATCGCCGGCCCTCGCCGTCAACCAGGAGAACGTTCATGAAGATCAGCATTCTTCCTCTCAGGCCCCGCAATCCGATGGTGGCGCCCGCCCGCTTTCGGCGTGCCGGCGTTCACCAGAGCGCGTGCCGCTCAGAGCGGCAACAGGCCGGTCGCACGCTGAAGCGCGAACTGGACCAGATGAATCGCAGCCCCTGACATCCGCGCGGCAGCCCCGCGCACCGCATGAAGGAAACCATCATGTCGAGCCTGAAGTACCCGCGCGCCGGCGTTGTCGACACGCCGCGCCCCGCCCACCAAGCTTCCCGCCGTCTCGCGGCCAGATTCTTGCGCAAGGCCAGTGCCGTCCTCGCGCACCTGTCGCGCCGCTTGGCGGAACCCGCTGCCCCGCTGGGTCGCCCGGCGCCGCACTTGGAGTTCTACACCGAAGCCGGCGCGCCCGAAGGCGCCCTGTACATCGATGGCCAGCTGGTCGGGTGGCTGTCCGGTGTGAAGCGTCTGTGAATCCGGCCACGGCGGCGCACCCGGGCCCCTGGTGCGCCGCTTCCAGGCGGCGTCAACGCATTGCCAGCGACGCCTTGCGGCGCGGCGCCGGAAAGCGGAGGTCGATCTCGGCGAAAGCGGCCTTGGTCAACGCCAGTTCGGCGGCGGCGAAATTCTGGCGCAAGTGGGGCTCGCGCACCGCCTTCGGAATGACCATCACGCCGGGCTGAGCCATCAGCCAGGCCAGCGCAACCTGCGATGCTGTCGCCCGATGGCGTTGCGAGACGTCGCGCAGCACCGGCTCATTCGCGAGGCTGCCCTGGTCCAGCGGGCAATAGGCCATCAGCGGCATCGAGCGAGAGCGCTGCCACGGCAGCAGTTCGAACTCGGCACCGCGCTCGCTCAACGAGTAGTACACCTGATTGCTGGCGCAGCGATCCGCGCCGGGCACGACATTCAGCGCCTGCATGTCATCGGTGTCGAAGTTGCTCACGCCCCAGTGCCGGATGCGGCCCTGTGAAAGCAGCGCCTCGAAGCCGCCCAGCGTCTCGCGCAGCGGATGCGGGCCCGGCCAGTGGAGCAAGTACAGGTCGACGTGGTCGAGC
>JANMAW010000568.1:0-2472 GCA_031360005.1 Rhizobacter sp. | reverse complement strand
GTACGGCTGAAACAGCTGAAACGGCGAATCGGGGTAGTTGACGAACTCGCCCTCCGGGATGGCGACGGCAGCGTCGGGATCGATCACTTCGGACAGCTCGGCCATGACAGATAAAATCTCCGGGTTATCGCTGACGGCATGTACACCGTTGCGCAGCGTCGCGGGGCAACCGCGCAGGTTAGCGGAAATGCACGCTGCCCCTCACGACAAGGATTGATCATGTCTTCGCCCGCCCGTTCGTTGTTCGCCGCCGTCGAAATGGCTCCTCGCGACCCGATCCTCGGCTTGAATGAGCAATTCAACGCCGATCCGAACCCGGCCAAGGTCAATCTCGGCGTCGGTGTCTATTTCGACGACAACGGCAAGATCCCCCTGCTGCAATGCGTGCAGCAGGCAGAGCAGATGATGATGGCGGCGCCGAAGGCAAGAGGCTACCTGCCGATCGACGGCATCGCCGCCTATGACAAGGCGGTCCAGAGCCTGGTGTTCGGGGCTGGCAGCGAAGCCGTCAACGCGGGCCGGGTCGCGACAGTGCAGGCGCTCGGCGGGACCGGCGGGCTGAAGATCGGCGCCGATCTGCTCAAGCGCATGAACCCCGAAGCGAGGGTGCTGATCAGCGACCCCAGTTGGGAAAACCACCGCGCGCTGTTCGAGAGCGCCGGCTTCGAGGTCGGGCAGTACCCGTACTACGACGCCGCGCGGCGCAACACCGAGGGCGGCATCGACTTCGGCGCCATGCTCGCCGCGCTCGACGGCGCTGCACCCGGCACCATCGTCGTGCTGCACGCCTGCTGCCACAACCCGACCGGCTACGACATCACGCTCGGTCAATGGGCGCGGGTGATCGCCGTGCTGCAATCGCGCGGCCTCGTGCCCTTTCTCGACATGGCGTATCAGGGTTTCGGCGAAGGCATTGCCGAAGACGGCGCGGTCGTCGGAATGTTCATGGCGGCCGGCCTGGCGTTCTTTGTCGCGACCAGCTTCTCGAAGAGCTTCTCGCTCTACGGCGAGCGCGTCGGCGCGCTCAGTGTGGTCTGCGCGTCGAAAGACGAAGCCGATCGGGTGCTGAGCCAACTCAAGCGCGTGATCCGCACCAATTACTCCAACCCCCCGACGCATGGCGCGCAGGTCGTCGCGATCGTGCTGACCACGCCCGCCTTGCGCACAATATGGGAAGAAGAACTCGCCGGCATGCGGCTGCGCATCAAGGAGATGCGCACGGCGCTGCAGACCAAGCTTCAGGCGGCGGGGCTGAAGCAGGACATCAGCTTCATCACCCGTCAGAAGGGCATGTTCAGCTTCTCGGGCCTGGGCAAGGAGCAGATGCAGCGGCTGCGTACCGAATTCGGCATCTACGGCGTCGATTCGGGCCGCATCTGCGTGGCGGCGTTGAACGGCAAGAACATCGACGCGACGGTCGCGGCAATCGTCCAAGTGTCGGACTGACACCACGCGAACCGCGAGATTGCGGTCACCGCTTGCATGCCAGCGCGCCGGCGTCGGCACCAGGATAAGCCCCGAAACAGGGCGTTGATTCGCGCGTCGCGGTTGAATACGATGATGCAAGATCGACTGCGTGCGCCTAGAATGCTGCATTGCACAAAAAAGCTGCGCACCGCCTGCCGGCGGGCGCCGGCTCCACCGACGAGGCCCTGTGATGCTGTATCAGTTCTACGAAACCCAACGCGCACTGCTGAGCCCCTTCGCCGAGTTCGCCAGCGCGACATCGAAGCTGTACAACCACCCGTTGTCGCCATTCGCGCACACTCCCGGTGCACAACGCGTTTCGGCAGGGCTGCACTTGATGCACCGCCTGTCCAAGGAATACGAGAAGCCAGAATTCGGCATCACCTCCGTTCAGGTCGATGGCGTCGACGTCGCGGTCCAGGAGCAGGTCGCGATCACGAAGCCGTTCTGTCGTCTGCTGCGTTTCAAGCGCTTCACCGACGACGTGGCCGTGCTCACCCGCCTGAAGGACCAGCCTATCGTGCTGGTGGTGGCGCCCCTGTCGGGCCACCATTCGACCTTGCTGCGTGAGACGATTCGAGAGCTGCTGAAGGACCACAAGGTCTTCATCACCGACTGGACCGACGCGCGCATGGTTCCGAAGGACGCCGGCCCGTTCCGCCTCGACGACTACGTGGCCTACGTGCAGGAGTTCATCCGCCACATCGGACCCGAGGTCAACGTGATCTCGGTGTGCCAGCCGACGGTGCCGGTGCTCGCGGCGATCTCGCTGATGGCCAGCCGCGGCGAAACGACGCCCCGCACGATGACGATGATGGGCGGCCCGATCGACGCGCGCCTGAGCCCGACCTCGGTCAACAACCTGGCCACCAACAAGCCCCACTCCTGGTTCGAGAACAACGTGATCTACCGCGTGCCGACCAACTTCCCCGGCAGCGGCCGCGCGGTCTACCCGGGCTTCCTGCAACACAGCGGCTTCGTCGCGATGAACCCCGACCGGCACCT
>JANMAW010000567.1:0-4142 GCA_031360005.1 Rhizobacter sp. | reverse complement strand
CGACTCGCTGATCGTGATCCTGAACGACAAGCTGCTCGACGTGCTCGGCGACGACATCACGCAGGACCAGGCCTTCGCGCACGCCAACGACGTGCTGAAGAACGCGGTCGGCGGCATCAGCGACATCATCCACATGCCGGGGCTCGTGAACGTCGACTTCGAGGACGTGAAGACGGTGATGAGCGAGCCGGGCAAGGCGATGATGGGCACCGCGCAGGCGAGCGGCCCGGACCGCGCGACCAAGGCCGCCGACGCCGCGGTCGCGTGCCCGCTGCTCGAAGGGATCGACCTGTCGGGCGCGCGCGGCGTGCTGGTGCTGATCGCGGCGAACCGCAACACCTTCAAGCTGGCCGAAAGCCGCAATGCGATGAACACGATCCGCCGCTACGCCGCCGAAGACGCGCACGTGATCTACGGCACGGCGTACGACGAAAGCCTGGGCGACCAGCTGCGCGTGACCGTGATCGCCACCGGGCTGTCGCCGGCCAAACGCGGGCAGGCACCGATCAGCGTGGTGCACAGCATGCCGGCGCAGCGCACCGGCACGCACGACCTGCCGATCCTGCACAACGTGTTGAACACGCCCGCGCACGGTGTCGCGCCGGCGCACGACTACAGCGCGCTGACGACGCCGAGCGTGTGGCGCAACGGCCGCACCGCGGCGGCCAAGGTCGACGCGCTGGCGAGCAACGGGATGGACGAGATCGAGATCCCGGCGTTCCTGCGCAAGCAGGCTGACTGAGGGCGCGGCGTGCGTCAGCCAGCGCGCGGACGCACGCCTGTGGAAGGCCGCTCCCATGCATGCGGGGTGGCTGATGCCTTCATCCGCTACTGCGCAGGCCGATCCGAGCCCGGAGGTTCTCGCCGTACAGAAGTGCGGCTGCGCTCCTGCGGACTCACCTCGACCTTGCTCGCAGCGCTCCTGGGCATCGATCGGGGGCTGCGATGAAGTGGGCTTCGAGTTTTCCGCGACAATTGCGGCCCATGTTGGCCCAACGCACACTCAAGTCGATGACCCGCGCGGTCGGCGTCGGGCTGCACGGCGGGCAGCGGGTCGAACTGACGCTGCGGCCGGCTGCGCCTGACACCGGCATCGTGTTCCGGCGCGTCGACCTGGCGCTGCCGGTGGACATCCGCGTCAACCCGCTGTGGATCACGGACACGCGGCTTGCCACCACGCTGTCGGCCGGCGGCGATCCGGGCGCGCCGAAGGTCAAGACGATCGAACACCTGTTGTCGGCCTGCGCGGGTCTCGGGATCGACAACCTGATCGTCGACATCAACGGCGAAGAGGTGCCGATCCTCGACGGCTCGGCGGCGAGTTTCGTCTTCCTGCTGCAAAGCGCCGGCATCGAACTGCAAGGTGCGCCGAAGCGCTTCCTGCGCATCACGAAGGCGGTCGAGGTGCGCGAAGGCGCGGGGCCGTCGCTGAAGTGGGCGCGGCTCGAGCCGTTCGATGGCTACAAGCTGACGTTCGAGATTGCCTTCGACCATCCGGCGGTCGACCAGATGGGCCAGCGCGTGAGCTTCGACATGGGGTCGGGGCGCTACAAGCAGGAGATCGCACGCGCCCGCACGCTGGGCTTCACGAAAGACGTGGAGATGATGCGCGCGCGCGGCCTGGCGCTGGGCGGCAGCATGGACAACGCGCTCGTGATCGACGACTACAAGGTGTTGAACGGCGATGGCCTCCGCTACGACGACGAGATTGCCAAGCACAAGATCCTCGACGCGATCGGCGACATGCTCGTGCTGGGCCAGCCGCTGATCGGCGCCTACAGCGCATTTCGCTCCGGGCACGACCTGAACAACAAGCTGCTGCGCGCGGTGCTGGCCGACCCTGCCAGCTTCGAGCACGTCAGTTTCGACGACGTCGCCAAGGCCCCGCCGGGCCTGGCCGATCTGGCCCCGGCCTGGTGAATGACCGTCGATGCTGATCTTTCGCTGGATCGTGCTGCTGCTGCTGGTGGCCGGGCTGGTGTGCTTCGCGATGTACCTGGGCACCGGCCAGCAGCGTTTTCGCATGCTCGGGATCCGCATCGTCAAATGGACGGTGATCGCCGGGCTGGGCTTCTTCGCTGTGCTCATCCTCGAGCGCTTGGCGACGCTGGTGTGAAGGCCCCCCGATGACGGTGTTCCGATGGATCATCGGCGTGCTGTCGGCGGCGCTCGCCGCGGGCGCGCTGCTGAGCTTCCTGCTCTTCCTCGCGCTCGACATCAACCTCTGGCTCGAACGCGCGCGTGCGCTGCGCCGCGTCACCTGGTTGGCGTTGCTGATGTGGTTCAACGTCGAGGTCTGGGGGCGCGTGATCTGGACGATCGTGAAATGGTGAACTGCGGATCTTTCGTCGGCTGGGTACAGCGGCCGACTCCGGCGCCGTCCAGGGCCTTTCGTGGCTGCTGGTGTTCGCGCAGGCGTCGGTGCGCCCGGCGCTCGGCCTGCGGGGGAGTGTTGCAACGGATCGCTACGCGCGCAAGCCGAGGAAGGCCACGACGTCGGGCAAGTGCTGCTCGAAGTCGCGAAGCGCGTGGTCGCTGCCTTCGAGCAGCTTCAGCGTGCAGCCGCGATAGCGCGCGCTCATCTCGACCCAGCTGAGCACCTCGTCGCCCTTTGCGATGATCGCAAGGTAGCGTTCGAGCCGCGTCAGCACGGCGGGCGCGATGGCGCGCAACTCGTCGATGAACCCGGGTCGGAAGAAGAAAGGCTCGTCGCTGTGCCACGCCGTCGTCTCGCCGATGTGCTTTGCGAGGTCGCGCGCCGGGTCGATCGCGGGGTTGAGCAACACCGCGCGGCAGCCGAGCCGCTCGGCCACCGCGGTGGCGTAGAAGCCGCCAAGCGAGCTGCCGATCACGCCTGTCTGCGCCAACGGCCAGCTGGCCACGCCCTCGACGAGCATCTGCATCGCGGCCCGCGGCGAAGGCGGCAATTGCGGGCACCACCATTGCACGTCCGGGCGCCAGCGATGAACCCAGGCTGCAGTCATGCGTGCCTTCGCCGATTGGGGCGATGAACGAAAACCGTGCAGGTAGAGCAGGTGGGTGGTCAGCGCCGGCATTGAGATCAGCGCGGCCCGCGGGCCAGGGCCGCGAGCAGCTTGCCGTGCACGCCGCCGAAGCCGCCGTTGCTCATGCACAGCACATGGTCGCCGGGCCGCGCGGCCGCGACCACGCGCCTGACGAGATCGTCGATGGTGGCGCACACCACCGCCAGCGGGCCCATCGGCGCGAGTGCCTGAACCGCGTCCCAGTCGAGCCCGCCGCTGTGGCAGAAGGCGAGATCGGCCTCTTCGAGCGACCACGGCAACTGCGCCTTCATCGCGCCGAGTTTCATCGTGTTCGAGCGCGGCTCGAACACCGCGAGGATGCGCTGGCGCGGCGCCGCGGCGGGTGTTCTTGCTGAATCGACCTTGCGACGCAGTCCGTTGACGGTGGTGCGGATCGCCGTGGGGTGGTGCGCGAAATCGTCGTAGACCTTCACTCCGCCGGCCTCGCCGATCAGTTCGAGCCGGCGCCGGACGTTCTCGAATGTCGCAAGGGCTTGCGCCGCGACCTCGGGCGCGACACCCACATGCTCGGCGGCTGCGATCGCCGCGAGCGCATTCAGCTGGTTGTGTTCGCCAAGCAGCGGCCACTCCACGCGCGCGATCTTCAGGCTGCCACGCAGCACGTCGAACGCATGCGGCTCGCCGCGCGCGCGCAGCGCGCCAGGCTCTTCCTTGCGTGCGCCGAAGCGCTGCACCTCGCTCCAGCAGCCCATCGCCAGCACGCGCTGAAGGCTTTCGTCGCGGGCGTTTACGACGAGCCGGCCGTGCGCCGGCACGGTGCGGATCAGGTGATGGAACTGGCGCTCGATCGCCGCGAGGTCGTCGAAGATGTCGGCGTGGTCGAACTCGAGGTTGTTCAGGATCGCGGTGCGAGGCCGGTAGTGAACGAACTTGCTGCGCTTGTCGAAGAACGCAGTGTCGTATTCGTCGGCCTCGATGACGAACGCTGCGCCGGGAGCCACCGTGCCCAGGCGTGCCGACACGCCGAAGTTCAGCGGCACGCCACCCACCAGGAAGCCCGGCGCGAGCCCGGCGCACTCGAGCACCCACGCGAGCATCGCGGTGGTGCCGGTCTTGCCGTGCGTGCCAGCCACCGCG
>JANMAW010000532.1:0-3840 GCA_031360005.1 Rhizobacter sp. | reverse complement strand
TACCGCAACGAGAACTCGCACGGCCACATCATCACGATCGAAGACCCCGTCGAGTTCGTGCATCCGCACAAGAACTGCATCATCACACAGCGCGAAATCGGCATCGACACCGACGGCTGGGAGCAGGCGCTGAAGAACACGCTGCGCCAGGCGCCCGACGTGATCCTGATGGGTGAATTGCGTGACCGCGAGACGATGGAACACGCGGTCGCCTTTGCCGAAACCGGCCACCTCTGCCTGGCCACGCTGCATGCCAACAGCGCGAACCAGGCGCTCGACCGGATCATCAACTTCTTCCCCGAAGAGCGGCGCGCACAGCTGTTGATGGACCTTTCGCTGAACCTGAAGGCGCTTGTTTCGCAGCGCCTGATGCCGCGCCAGGAAGGCCGCGGCCGCGTCGCGGCCGTCGAGATCCTGCTCAACACGCCGCTGATCTCCGACCTGATCTTCAAGGGCGAGGTGTCGGAGATCAAGGAGGTCATGAAGCGCTCGCGCGAGCTCGGCATGCAGACCTTCGACCAGGCCCTGTTCGACCTCTACGAAGGCCAGGCCATCACCTTCGAAGATGCGCTGCGCAACGCCGATTCGGTCAACGACCTGCGGCTGCAGATCAAGCTGCACAGCCAGCGCGCGCGCAGCAGCGACCTGTCGGCCGGCACCGAGCACCTGACGATCGTATAGTCTTCACCACCGGTCTATTCCGGCGGCCTCGATCAGAGGCCGCTTTGCATTTGTTCCGGCATCACAGGGTCCCGATGTGAGCCTTCACCGAAGAGCGCGCGCGGCGTGTTCTTTCCGGAGTGCATTCGATGAACAGCAAGACCTACGCGCCGACGCCGGCGCGCCGCGTCGCATTTCTCGGCCTGGGCGTGATGGGCTACCCGATGGCCGGCCATCTCGCCGCTGCCGGCCACCACGTGACGGTCTACAACCGGTCCGCCGCGAAGGCCGCGCAGTGGGTGGCCGGGCACGGTCACGCCAGCGCGGCGACGCCGCGGGCCGCTGCTGCGCTGGCCGACGTGGTGTTTGCCTGCGTCGGCAACGACGACGACCTGCGTTCGGTGGTGCTCGGCGAACACGGCGCTTTCAACGGCATGAAGCCGGGTGCAGTGTTCGTCGACCACACGACGGCATCGGCCGATGTCGCGCGCGAGCTCGGCGCCGCCGCGCAGCGCGGGGGGCTGCATTTCATCGACGCGCCGGTCTCGGGTGGCAACCTCGGCGCGATCAACGGCACGCTGACGGTGATGTGCGGCGGTGCGCCGGAGGCCTTCGAAATCGCGCGCCCGGTGGCGCTGGCGTTTGCGAAGGCGGTGACGCTGCTGGGCGCGAGCGGCGCGGGCCAGCTCGCCAAGATGGTCAATCAGGTCGCAATTGCCGGGCTGGTGCAGGCCTTGGCCGAAGCCATCGCCTTCGGCGAGAAGGCCGGGCTGGACATGCAGGCCGTGCTCGAGGTGATCGGCCAGGGCGCCGCGCAGAGCTGGCAGATGGACCACCGCGCAGCGTCGATGCTCGATGACCGGTTCGACTTCGGTTTCGCGGTCGACTGGATGCGCAAGGACCTGGGCCTGGTGCTCGACGAGGCCAGGCGCAATGGCGCGCGCTTGCCGGTGACGGCGCTGGTCGACCAGTTCTACGCCGACATCCAGGCGCAGGGCGGCAACCGCCTCGACACCTCAAGCCTGGTGCGAAGGCTGCGCTGACGCAGCGCAGGCCCGCCTTGGTATGCACCGAGCCCGCGATCGCCTTCAGCGCGTCGGGTCGTCGGCGGCCGCGGATCGCGTTATCAGGGTTTGGCGGCGGGTGACGGCCCGGGCTGCGCGTCGGCGAGCTCGGCCTCGCTGACGATCTCGAACACCCGCACCACCTTCTGCACCCCGCTTACACCGCGCGCGATGTCGGTGGCCCGGCCGGCTTCGCGCTCGGTCACGCGGCCCATCAGGTAGACGATGCCGCGCTCGGTCACGACCTTGAACGCGTTGGCCTGCACGTCTTTGGCGTCGATCATGCTCGCCTTGATCTTGCTCGTCAGCAGCGTGTCGTTCGAGCGGCCGCCGAACGAACTCGGCGCGCCGACCGCGACTTCGTTGACGACCGAGCGCACGCTCTCGATGCGCGCCACCGCCTGCTCGACGGCGGCCTTGTCGGCCTCGGTCGGCACCGCGCCGGTGATCAGCACCAGCCGGTTGTAGCTGGTGATGCTGACGCTGCCGCGATCGCCGATCGCATCGCCGACCCGCTTCGAGCCCTTGATCTCGATGGTCTGGTCATCGATCTGTGAGCCCGATGTGCGCCGGTCGGTCACCATCATCGAGCTGCCGACCATCGCGCCGCCGAGCAGCAGTGGCGCACAGGCCGTCAGCGCGGTGCTTGCAGCGAGTGCGCCGAGCAGCGCCGACAGGCGCCAGGAAGTCCGGAGGGTCATGTGTTTTCCTGTTCGCCGAGCAGTTGCAGGTCGACCGCGTCGCACAGGCAGTGCAACACCAGCAGATGAACTTCCTGGATGCGGGCGGTGCGTTCGTGGGGCACGCAGATGAGCACGTCGGTCTCGTACAGCAACTCGCGCAACTTGCCGCCGTTGTGGCCGGTGAGCCCGATCACGCTCATCTCCTTGGTGTGCGCGGCCTCGACGGCGGCGACCACGTTTGCGGAGTTGCCGCTGGTGGTGATCGCCAGCAACACGTCGCCGGGCGCGCCGAGGGCCTGCACCTGCTTCGAGAAAATCGAGTTGAAATCGTAGTCGTTGCCGATCGCGGTCAGGATCGAGCTGTCGGTCGTCAGCGCGACCGCGGCCAGCCCCGGGCGCTCGCGCTCGAAGCGACCGACGAATTCGGCGGCGAAATGCTGGGCGTCGGCGGCCGAACCGCCATTGCCGCAGGTCAGCACCTTTCCGCCTGCGGTGATGCACCCGACCAGCGCGCTGACCGCATCGGCGATCGGTTTGGAAAGCACCTCGGCGGCAGCGTACTTCAGGTCGGCGCTGTCGAAAAATTGCTGCTGGATGCGTTGTTCAAGCATGGGCATGGATGATATGACACGGCTGCGTCGCGCCGGTTCCATCGATCGGGCTGTGCGTCCGGCTGGAATCAGCATCAGCGCGAGGCTCCTGACGAGCCATCGAAGGCCGCGCGCAGCCATTCGATGCGCTCGCCGTCGATCGCCACCACGTCGAAGCGGCAGGGTGGCAACGAGCGCCGAGTGCGCAGGAAGTGCTGCGCCGCGAACACCAGGCTGCGCTGCTTCGAGGCGCTGATGCTCGCGGCCGCGCCGCCGTGCGACGCGTCGCGGCGCGTGCGCACCTCGACGAACACGAGCGTGCCGTCGCGCTCGCGCAGAATCAGGTCGACCTCGCCGGCGTGCGCATGCGGCCCGCGCGCGACCCGATAATTGCGCTGTACCAGGGTCAGGCCCTGGCCCTGGAGGTGCGCCAGTGCGCGCGCCTCGCCTGCATCGCCCGTTTCCTTCGTCCTCGGCTTCGTTGTCGACACCTTCGTGACCACGCTCCACGCTCCGCTGATGCTGCAAGCCGCCGCGAGTGCAGCGGGCGCGCAGCATTACCCCACCGGTGCACTGTACGTGGTGGCCACGCCGATCGGCAACCTCGCCGACATCACGCTGCGCGCGATCCATGTGCTGGCGCTGGTCGACGCGGTCGCCTGCGAAGACACGCGCCACAGCGCGCCGCTGCTGCGCCAGCTTGGCATCGAGGGCAAGGCGCTGATCGCGGTGCATGGGCACAACGAGCGCGAGGCCGCCGCCGGAGTGCTGCTGCGGCTGGCACGCGGCGAGCGCGTGGCCTATATCAGCGATGCCGGCACGCCGGCGATCAGCGACCCGGGC
>JANMAW010000496.1:0-3612 GCA_031360005.1 Rhizobacter sp. | reverse complement strand
CTTCGCCGGCACGCCGGGCGATGCGGCCCACCACGCGGCCGGCCCGAGCGACGCCGCGCAGATCCGCACGCGCTTCCCGCCCGAGCCCAACGGCTACCTGCACATCGGCCACGCGAAGAGCATCACGCTGAACTTCGGCCTCGCCGCCGAGTACGCCGGCGTGTGCCACCTGCGCTTCGACGACACCAACCCCGAGAAAGAGGAGCAGGAATACGTCGACAGCATTCTCGACGCAGTGAAGTGGCTGGGCTTCGACTGGCACGCCAACGGCGTGAGCCACCTTTACTACGCCAGCAACTACTTCGACTTCATGGTCCGCGCCGCGGAGGCTCTGATCGGCGCCGGCCTCGCGTACGTGGACGAGCAGACCGCCGACGAGATGCGCCACAACCGCGGCGACTTCGGCCACGCCGGCAAGGAAAGCCCGTTCCGCAGCCGAACCCCGGCCCAAAACCTGGCGCGCTTTCGCGAGATGCGCGAAGGCAAGCTGCCCGATGGCGCCGCCGTGTTGCGCGCCAGGCTCGACATGGCCAGCCCCAACATCAACCTGCGCGACCCGGCGCTGTACCGCATCAAGCACGCCGAGCACCACAACACCGGCAATGCCTGGTGCATCTACCCGATGTACGCCTACGCGCACCCGATCGAAGACGCGCTCGAAGGCATCACCCACAGCATCTGCACGCTCGAGTTCGAAGACCAGCGCCCCTGGTACGACTGGCTGCTCGACACCTTGTGCACGTTGGGGCTGCTGGCGCAACCGCGGCCGCACCAGTACGAGTTCGCGCGGCTGAACGTCACCTATGTGGTGACGAGCAAACGCAAGCTCCGCCAGCTCGTCGACGAGGGCATCGTCGACGGCTGGGACGACCCGCGCATGCCCACCATCGTCGGCCTGCGTCGCCGCGGCTACACGCCCGAGTCGATCCGCCTGATGTGCGAACGCGCCGGCACCAGCAAGGCCGGTGGCTGGACCGACTACGCGAGCCTGGACATCGCGCTGCGCGAAGATCTCGAAGACAAGGCCGCGCGCGCGATGGCCGTGCTCGACCCGGTGAAGCTCAGGCTCACGAACTGGGCCGAGGTGTTCGGCAGCGAGGCTCACCTCGAACCCTGCCACGCGCCGCTGCACCCGCATCGCCCCGAACTCGGGCAACGCGAGTTCGGCCTCGGCGCTGAAGTCTGGATCGAGCGCGACGACTTCGCCGAGGTGCCGGCGAAGGGTTTCTTCCGGCTGTTCCCGGGCAACAAGGTTCGGCTCAAGTACGGCATCGTGATCGAATGCACCGGCTGCGACAAGGATGCGAGTGGCGCCATCACCGCCGTGCTTGCGACCGTCGTGCCCGACACCAGGAGCGGAACGCCCGGCGCAGACACGGTCAAGGTCAAGGGCACGGTCACGTGGGTCGGTGTGCACGACGCGGTCCCGGCCGAACTTCGCCTGTACGACCGCCTGTTCACGCAGGCACAGCCCGACGCGGAAGGCAAGGATTTCAAGGCGAGCCTGAATCCACACAGCAAGCGGGTCGTCAGCGGCTATCTCGAGCCGTCACTTGCGAATGCGCAGCCCGACGACAGGTTCCAGATCGAACGGCACGGCTACTTTGTCGCGGACCGCGTCGATCATGGGGCGGGCAAGCCGGTGATCAATCGGATCGCCGGATTGAAAGATTCGTGGGGAAGGTAACGGACCGCCAGATCGATTGCCCGCGGGCGCACGGCGCGCTGCCGGCCAACGACCGGCGCGTCAAGAACGTGTCGCCGAGCAAGTGCGCCGGCCACCGCGCACGCGCGGACGTGCCACTCAGGGCGCGGTCTGCAGCGGGGCACTGCCGGCGACCCGGCGCGCGGGAACCACAAGGGTGAGGAACTCCTCGCAGACCTGGGTCCAGTCGAACTGCAGTGCACGCGCACGCGCCGCATGGCGCGAAAGGTCGAGCGCTTCCAGTGCCGCGACGCGCAGGTCGTTGTGCAGCACCCCGCCGTCGGAATCCCCCACCACGTCGAGCGGACCCTCGACCGGAAACGCGGCCACCGGCGTGCCGCAGGCCATGGCCTCGAGCATCACCAGACCGAAGGTCTCGCTGCGGCTGGGAAACACGAACACGTCGGCTGCGCTGTAAATGGCGGGCAGCGCTTCGCGCGACACGACGCCATGCCAACGCACGTCGGGGTAGAGCGCCTCGAGCTGCTCGCGCAGCGGGCCCGTCCCATAGACGACCTTCGAGCCGGGCAGATCGAGCGACAGGAAGGCTTCGAGGTTCTTTTCGTACGACACCCGGCCCACGTACAGGAACACCGGGCGCGGCGACTCGGGCACGGCGCCGGTCGTCGGGCAGAACAGCTTCAGATCGACGCCATGCGACCAGCGGCGCACGTTGGCAAAGCCATGGCCCTGCAGGATTCGCAACATCCCCTCGCTCGGCACCATCACGGCGGCGGCCGGCGCATGGAAGCGCCTGAACCACGCGTAGCCCCAGCGTTGCGGGATGCCGAGTGCCTTGGAGAGGATGTCGGGAAAGCGCGTGTGGAACGCGGTCGTGAATGCCAGGCCACGCCGGATGCAATAGCGTCTTGCCGCCGCACCCAGCGGCCCTTCGGTGGCGATATGGATCACGTCAGCGCGCGACTCGTCCAGGCGTCGCGCGACCTCGCGCGCCGGCCGCCACGCCAGCTCCAGTTCCCGGTAGCCCGGGCACGGGAAACGGCGAAACCCCGAAGGCTCGATGACCACGATCTCGTGGCCGCGCGTCTCCAGGCCGGACACCAGTTCGACGAGGGTGGTGACAACGCCGTTGACCTGAGGAATCCACGCATCGGTGACGAGCGCAATTCTCATCCGGGCGTGCTCGTGGCGGCCAGAAGTATGCCGGCGCCCACGGGATCGATGGCCATGCCCGGCGGCTCGATGATCGATTCGAGACGGGTGGGTTCATGCGCCGACCAATCGAGGATTTCCAGCTGGCCATCGGCATGCTCGACCAACGCGGTCAGGCTCTCCACCCAGTCGCCGTCGTTGCAGTACAGCACGCCATCGATGGTCCGCATCTCGGCATGGTGGATGTGTCCGCACACGACGCCGTGAACTCCGCGCCGGTGCGCTTCGCGCGCGACGGCGCCTTCGAAGTCGCCGACATAACTCACCGCCCGTTTGACTTTCAGCTTGAGATACTTCGACAAGCTCCAATAGGGCAGGCCCAGTCGGGCGCGCAACGAATTGACGTGGCGGTTCAGCTTCAGCGTGAACTCGTAGAGAGAATCGCCGACATGGGCAAGCCATTTGGCGCACTGGATGACACCGTCGAACAGGTCGCCGTGGGTAATCCACAGGCGGCGGCCGTCGGCGGTGACGTGGATCCAGTCCTCGGCAACCTCGATCCCGCCGAATTGGTGGCCGACATAGCGCCGCGCGAATTCGTCGTGGTTGCCGGGGACGAAGACGACACGCGTGCCCTTGCGCGCCTTTCGCAGCAGCTTCTGGATGACGTCGTTGTGCGCCTGCGGCCAGTACCACGAGCGCCTGAGCTGCCAGCCATCGATGATGTCGCCGACGAGGAAGAGGTGGTCGCAATCGACCTGCTTGAGGAAGTCGAGCAACGCGTCGGCGCGGCA
>JANMAW010000481.1:0-2009 GCA_031360005.1 Rhizobacter sp. | reverse complement strand
TGCACCAGCAGCCAGCCGGTGTCGCGGCACGAGCCGCTCGCGTTGACAAGCGTCTGTTCGGGCGTCTGCACACCCGGCTCCATGCGCACCAGGTAGGCAATGTCGCGCTGCAGCCGCTGGTTCAGTGCGACGAGGAAGTTGTTGGTCGGCGTCGGGTCGCGCGGGATGCTCGCGAGATAGGCCTCGAACGCCGGCGCCGCGGCGAGGTCGGGCGCCTTGACCATGTACGGCGCGAGTTCGGTGACCAGCTCGGCCTCGTAGCGGAACGGAAAGTTCTCGGCCGAGGGCTCGAGGAAGAAGTCGAACGGGTTCAGCACCGCCATCTCGGCCACCAGGTCGATCTCGATCCGGAACGACGTCGTCTTGTCGGGGAACACCAGGCGTGCGAGGTAGTTCGACTGCGGATCCTGCTGCCAGTTGATGAAATGCTCGACCGGTTCGACCCGCATCGAGTAGCTCAGGATGCGCGTTCGGGAATGCGGCGCCGGGCGCAGCCGCACGACCTGCGGGCCGAGGTTGATCGGCCGGTCGTAGCGGTAGTGCGTGACGTGGTTCAGCGCGACGTGGATGGACATTCAGGGCTCCAGGACTGCAGACGAGTATCGGGCGACATCAGGCCATGCGCGCGGGCGGGCGCGCCGTCTGATGGCAGGAGCGAAGTGACGCGGGGTTGTCATCAGGCCGCGACTGGAACCAGGAAATCGCGGCTGATGCCCACGCCCAGCGTCCCGACGCGTTCCAGGAACTGCGTCAGGTACGCATGCAGCCCGGTCGCCAGGATCTCGTCGATGCGACCGTATTGCAGGTCGGACTGCAGCCGCCCTGCGCGACGCAACGTCTCGGTCGACTGCTCGTTGGCGACCCGCTTCAGGTTTGCGACAACCTCCTGCATGCAGGCGGCGAGCGAGCGCGGCATGTCGGCGCGCAGGATCAGCAACTCGGCGACTTTCTCGGGACGGATGACGTTGCGGTACACCTTGCGATAGACCTCGAAGCCCGACACCGACCGCAGGATTCCGGACCAGTGATAGAAGTCGACCTCGATGTCGCGCCCCGGGACGCCACCGCCGTTGCCGCCGCCGTGGTACTCGCTCGCGACCGCGTGGAACCGCACGTCGAGCAGCCGCGCGGTGTTGTCGGCGCGTTCGAGGAAGCTGCCGATGCGCAGGAAATGAAAGGCTTCGTCCTGCAGCATCGTGCCGACGGTGACGCCGCGCGACAGGTGCGACCGGAACTTGACCCACTCGAACAGGTTGCTCGGATCGCGCAGGAAGGAATCGTCCTCGACCATGCGCTGGAATTCGAGCCAGGTCTGATTCTGCGTTTCCCAGACCTCGGTGGTCAGCGTGCCGCGAACCGCCCGCGCGTTTTCGCGTGCTGCCTGCAGGCAGTTGCGGATGCTCGAGGTGTTGGCTTCGTCGCTGACCATGTAGCGCATCACGCCGTTCGGCGTGACTTGCCCGTGGTGCTTCGCGAAGTCACCACTCAGCTCGCTGATGCCGAGCAGGCCGTTCCAGCCCTTCTCGGCGGAGTCGGCCGATTGCGGCAGCATCGACGCCTGGTAGTTCACGTCGAGCATGCGCGCGGTATTTTCGGCCCGCTCCATGTAGCGCGCCATCCAGAACAGGTGGTCTGCCGTCCTAGAAAGCATCGCTCGACTCCAGTTGGCCGAAAATCCCGCGCGCGCTATCGCGCGCCGCGGTGTTTTGGGCTTCGCCCCAAGCGCTTCGCGCTTGACCGGCCCGCTTCATGTAGCGGGCCATCCAGAAGAGGTGATCGGCGGTTCTAGAAAGCATGTGTTCTCCCCGGCCTCAAGCTTCCAACACCCACGTGTCCTTGGTGCCGCCACCCTGCGACGAGTTGACGACGAGCGACCCGTCCTTCAGCGCCACGCGAGTCAGTCCGCCGGGAACCATCTGCACCTCCTTGCCGCTGAGCACGAACGGGCGCAGGTCGATGTGGCGCGGCGCGATGCCGCTGTCCACATAGGTCGGGCAGGTCGACAGGCT
>JANMAW010000405.1:0-3820 GCA_031360005.1 Rhizobacter sp. | reverse complement strand
CATGCGCAAGCAGGACGCGACCTACACCTACTTCGTGCCCGACGTGGCCTACCACGTGCAGAAGTTCGAGCGCGGCTTCACCAAGGCCATCAACATCCAGGGCGGCGACCACCACGGCACGGTGGCGCGGGTGCGCGCCGGGCTGCAGGCGGCCGACATGGGCGTGCCGGCCGGCTACCCCGAGTACGTGCTGCACAAGATGGTCACGGTGATGAAAGGCGGCGCGGAGGTCAAGATCTCCAAGCGCGCCGGCAGCTACGTGACCTTGCGCGACTTGATCGACTGGACCAGCAAGGACGCCGTGCGCTTCTTCCTGCTCAGTCGCAAGGCCGACAGCGAGTTCACCTTCGACGTGGATCTGGCGCTGAAGCGCAACGACGAGAACCCGGTGTTCTACGTGCAGTATGCGCATGCGCGGATCTGCTCGGTGCTGCAGCAGTTCGTCGACCACGGTGGCGACGCGGCAGGCCTGGCCGGTGCCGACCTCGCATGGCTCACCGCGCCGAGCGAAGCCGCGCTGATGCTGAAGCTCGCCGACTATCCGGCGATGCTCGCCAACGCCGCGGTGGGGCTGGCGCCGCACGACGTCACGTTCTATCTGCGCGACCTGGCAGGCGCGTTCCACAGTTATTACGGCGCCGAGCGTTTTCTGGTCGACGACGCCGGGTTGGCGCGCGCGCGGCTCGCACTGCTCGCCGCCACGCGTCAGGTCATCCGCAACGCCCTGGCAGTGCTGGGCGTCAGCGCGCCGGAACGCATGTCCAGAGACCTCGAACCCACCGAGTTGCAAATGCAATGAAATCGATGAACAAGTCAGCACAGCCGCAACGCGGTGGCTTCACGGGCCGACGCGCCGACGTCGAAGGGCAACGCGGTGGCTTCGCCGTGGGCCTGATCGTCGGTCTGCTGATCGGCCTGGTTCTGGCGCTGGGCGTGGCGCTGTACGTGACGAAGGCGCCGGTGCCTTTCGTCAACAAGGTACCGCAGCGAACTGCCGACCAGGACGCCGCGGAAATCGAGAAGAACAAGAACTGGGATCCGAACAGCCCGTTGTCCGGCAAGAGCCCCGTCAGGCCCGGCGGCACGGCCAGCGGCGTGCTCGCTCCGGCTCCTTCGGTGGCGAGTCCAACGGCGCTGCCGACACCTGCACCGGTGACGGCAGCCACCCCTGTCGTGCCGCGCGCATCGGCGCCGTCGAGCTCTCGCGACCCGGCTGCCATCCTCGCCGACAAGCCGACACCGGCACCGGCACCGAAGACCGCAGCGGCTGCGTCGGCCGGCGCGAGGCCTGACCCATTCAGCTACTTCGTTCAGGCCGGCGCCTTCACCAGCACCGACGACGCCGAGCAGCAGCGCGCCAAGCTGGCGATGCTGGGCCTGGAAGCCAGGCTGACCGAGCGCGAGCAGACGGGCCGGACGATTTACCGGGTACGCGTCGGTCCGTTCGACAAGCGCGCCGACGCGGACGCCGCGAAGGACAAGCTCGCGTCCGCGGGCGTCGAGGCGGCGCTGGTGCGGGTCCAGCGCTGAACTCGCGCCGCCCGCGCCGCGCAACGCCCGGGCCTGAACTTTGCTCGTTGAAACTGACTCATTGTGTCTGCCCTTTCAAGGAAGCCCGTCAGGGCGCCCAACCCCATGAATCGTCGTGAATTTTCCACCAGTGTGCTGGCTACAGGCACCGCGGCCCTCACATTGCCGACGCTCTCTCAGGCCCAGGGTGCACCGGTCGAGGGCAAGCATTACGTGCGGCTGACGCAGCCGGTCGCGACCAGCGCGGCGCCCGGCCAGATCGAACTGATCGAGTTCTTCTGGTACGGCTGCCCGCATTGCAACGCTTTCGAGCCGGCGTTGGAAACGTGGGTCAAGCAGTTGCCCGCCGACGTGTCCTTTCAACGCGTTCCGGTGGCCTTCAGCGCCGAGCCGTTCGTTGCGCACCAGCGCATTTTTTACGCGCTGGACAGCCTGGGGCTGGTCGGCGCGATGCATCGCAAGGTCTTCTACGCGATCCACAACGACCGCCTGTCACTCGGCAAACCGGGCGAGATCCTGGACTTCATGGCGAAGAACGGCGTCGATACCGCCAAGTTCACCGAAGCCTTCGGCTCGTTCACGACGCAGACCAGGTTGCGCCAGGCGAACCGGCTCGTCGACGGCTACAAGATCGACGGCGTTCCGGCAATCGGCATCCACGGCCGCTTCTACACGTCTGGCCCGCTGGCCGGCAACAACGAACAAGCGCTGGCCGTCACCGACGTACTGGTGCAGAGGCTGAGAAAAGGCGCCTGAGCAAGGCTCGATTCCGGCGCCTTTGCGCCGAATCCCGAGCGCTTCGACGCAAGGCAGCGAACCCTGTGGGCTAGAATGGCCTGCAAGTTTCATGCCTTTATGAACCCAGCCCCTTCCCCGCTTTCCATCGGCCTCGTTGCAGCCCTCCTGCTGGCAGCGTCGTGGCCACTGCCGGCACGCGCGGAACGGGCCGACCGGCTCAAGCCGATCACGATCCTGGCCGATCAGGACGGGCAGATCGACCTGCAACGGCAGGTGATCGTGTTCAGCGGCAACGTGGTGGTCAGCAAGGGCACGATGGTGATCCGTGCCAACCGCATCGAGGTGCGGCAGACGCCCGGTGGCTACGACACGGCGATCGCCTTCGGCGCGCCGGGCCACCCGGCCACGTTCCGCCAGAAGCGCGAGGGCGTCGACGAGTACATGGACGGCGAGGCCGAGCGGCTCGAATACGACGGCAAGACCGACGTCATCAAGTTCATCAACAACGCCGCAGTGCGCCGCCTGCGCGGCGCCACCCCCGCCGACGAGATCACCGGCAACCTGGTCACGTACGACAGCACGACCGATGTGCTGCGCGTTTCCGGCGGCGGCGCCACCTCCGCCGCCAACCCGGGCGGGCGGGTGCGAGCCGTCTTGACGCCACGTGAAGGCAGCGAAGCCGCCGCCGAAGCCGACGCGGCAGCGCCGGCGGCGCCGGCACTCAGGCTCAGCCCGGGGCTCGGCGCGCCGGCGAGCGCCGCCTCGAAGTCCGGGGCAAAGCGTTGAGCATCGTCGCGGGTTCCGATCCGATCTCAGGTCGGCACCGCCTCGAAGCGGTTGGCCTGCGCAAGTCATTCGGCGCCCGCACCGTCGTGACCGACGTGCACCTCGCGGTGCGCAGCGGCGAGGTCGTCGGCCTGCTCGGGCCGAACGGTGCCGGCAAGACGACGAGCTTCTACATGATCGTCGGCCTGGTGCGTGCCGATGCCGGCGAGATCACGATCGAGGGGCGGCGCGTCGAGCGGATGCCGATCCACCAGCGCTCGCGCCTCGGGCTGTCGTACCTGCCGCAGGAAGCCTCGATCTTTCGCAAGCTCAGCGTCGAAGAGAACATCCGGGCGGTTCTCGAACTGCAGATCGATGCCGCCGGCAAGGCGCTCAAACCGGCCGTGATCAACCAGTTGCTGGGCGGCCTGATGCACGACCTGTCGATCGAGAAGCTCCGCGCGTCGCCGGCGCCGGCGCTGTCGGGCGGCGAACGGCGCCGCGTCGAGATCGCCCGTGCGCTGGCGACGCAGCCGCGCTTCATCCTGCTCGACGAGCCGTTCGCCGGCGTCGACCCGATCGCGGTGATCGAGATCCAGCGCATCATCAGTTTCCTGAAGAACCGTGGCATCGGCGTGCTGATCACCGACCACAACGTGCGCGAGACACTGGGCATCTGCGACCGTGCCTACATCATCAGCGAGGGCCGCGTGCTGGCCGAAGGCACGCCGACCGAGATCGTCGACAACGCCGATGTGCGCAAGGTCTACCTCGGCGAACACTTCCG
>JANMAW010000403.1:0-22827 GCA_031360005.1 Rhizobacter sp. | reverse complement strand
GCGGCTCAACTGAATCCCGACATCCGCGCACGCCCTTCGCCCGTCCTGATGCGCATCTACGAACTCAAGACGGCAACGCAGTTCGCCTCTGCCGACTTCATGGCGCTCTTCGATCAGGATCGGAACATACTCGCGAACGATATCGTCACGCGCGAGGAATTCGTGATGCAGCCCGGCGGCACCAAGTCGGTCAACAAGTTGTTGGCGCCGGAGACGCAAGCGATCGGGGTGGTCGCCACACCACGCCAGCGCGCGCGCTCCAGATCGCGGAAGGCGGCGATCACCCCGATGGCTTGCGTCTCCGGCGCCAACAACTTGTTGAGGGACTTGGTGCCGCCGGGTTGCATCACGAATTCCTCGCGCGTGACGACATCGTTCGCGAGTATGTTCCGGTCCTGATCGAAGAGCGCCATGAAGTCGGCAGAGGCGAACTGCGTTGCCGTCTTGAGTTCGTAGATGCGCATCAGGACGGGCGAAGGGCGTGCGCGGATGTCGGGATTCAGTTGAGCCGCGGCGACGATGTTGATGGCCAGCTTCGGTGGTGGTGGCGGCGGTTTGGGTGGAGGAGGCGGGTCGGGTCCGAACATTCCGCAACCGACCCACCAGGGCGCAAGGCCGAGCGCGATTCCCGTGCCCAGGACGCGCCGCCACAAGATCCTTCGACCGAGCCGGCGGGTCGGGCCCGCGCCCGCAGCGGCGGGGCACCGTGTGAAGGACGCGCGAATCTTTTCCATCGGTGACAGGGGGCAGTGTGAGCTGCGGGGCCGCGTCTCGGCCGCCGGCGTTGTGCCGCTCAAGAATAGCCAGACCGCGCGCCTTCACAGCGTGACTAAGGTAACCGCCGGGCGCCGGCTCTCGCGAGTCGCGAGTTCGACACCTGCGGGAACCGCCGCGTCTGCCCCTGGCCGCAGATGACTTTCGTTCATTGATCGCGGCCCGTGCCGGCGCGACCATCCCACCGCACACGTCGGACCGCCTCATCGATGTTTCGTGCCTTGGCGTGCAACCGCGGCCTTGCGGCGCAGTCAGCGTCGGCTAACTCGAGGGGTGATGGGGTTTGCCACGATGCCAGAAGACGAAGGGACCACGGAGCACCGCCGCAGGCCTTCTGCAGCTGCGGGTGCAGCGGGGGGCGAACTGTCGTCGTCGACGGACGCCGATGCGACACGCATCATGCCGAGCGTGGGGGCCACCATTGGCGGAATACTCTCGACGAGCGCTTGGAGTTCGAACGACTACGCCGCTGCGACACACCCTCGCACCGACGCGTCCAACCGTGCGGCCGCCGAATCCGACAACGGCTTGCCCAGCAGCGCGCCCGTCGTCCCCGAGACGCTCCCCGGCGCCACCCAGCCCGGCGCGCCGACGGTACGGCAGGTCGGCCGCTACCTGATCCGCGAGCGTCTCGGCCGCGGCGGCATGGCCACCGTCTTCAAGGCCCACGACCCCGGCATCGGCCGCGATGTCGCGATCAAGTTCCTGCACGCCACGTTGTGCCAGGACGACGAGTACCGCTCACGCTTCTTGCGCGAGGCGCGCGCGGCGGGCGGACTGTCGCACCCGAACATCGTCACCGTGCACGATGTCGGCGAAATCGAGGGCCGGCCGTACATGGCCATGGAGCTGCTGGACGGCCAACCGCTCAGCGACGAGATGGCGAACGGCAGGCCGCTGCCGCTTCGCGAAGTGGTGGTCATGGGCATCCAGCTCGCGCGTGCGCTGGCCTACGCGCACGCGCGCGGCATCGTGCATCGCGACATCAAGCCCGGCAACCTGATGCGCGTGAAGGACTCGCAGACGATCAAGGTGACCGACTTCGGCATTGCCCACATGGAGTCAGCTGGCTCGGAGCATCGCACCCGGGTCGGCGATATTCTCGGCACGCCACAGTACATGTCGCCCGAGCAGGCGCAAGGCGACAGGCTCGATGGCCGCTCCGACCTGTTCGCGACCGGCATCCTGCTGTACCAGATGCTCAGCGGGCAGCGGCCGTTCTTGGGCGACAGTCTGGTGGCGCTGGCGCTGAAGATCGCCAAGGAAGACCCCGTACCGATCGAGAAGCTGCGCCCGGATCTGCCGGCGGCGCTGCGCCGCGTGGTCGAGCGCTGTTTGGCGAAGGCGCCGGACCGCCGCTTCCAGACCGGCGAAGAGTTGGCGCAGGCTCTCGGCCGGGTGCTGGTCGAGATCGACGAAGCCGAGCGCCGGAAAAATAGTCCGCGGATCGTCCCGCTGCGTGTCAAGTGGGCGGCCATGATGGGGCTGATTGTCGCGGTGGTGATGGCGCTCACGGCGGCGATCATCACGCAGCGCCAGTACGCAGCGATGGTGAATCAGGTCGTCGATTCGGGCGCGGCGCTGGCGCGCTTCATTGCAGCGCAGAACGCGGTGGCAGCGCTGTCGGACGACTGGGTGTCGGTCGAGGTGTCGCTGCAGGAGATCATGAAGACGGGCGATTTCCAGAGCGTCTCGGTGATCGACCGAGAAGGCGTGGTGCGTGCCTCGAGCCAGCCCGAGCGAGTCGGGCAGCCCTACCAGCCGCCGCCCTCGCAATCGGTCGGCAATCGGGACGGCGGCATGCCCGTCACGCGCTATGTCAGCGGGGGCGAGGCGGTGCTCGGCTTCGAAGCCCCGATCACATTTCAGAACAAGCGGGTCGGGCGGGTCGCTCTGGGGCTGCCCGAGAAGCCGCTCGTGCAGGTGGCGCGCCTGTCGATGGGCTTGATGGCGGTGCTTGTGCTGGTCACGGTACTGGCGGTCGCGGTCGCGATGTTCTTCGTCGCCAACTGGTTCGCCGAGCCGATCAAACTGGTGGGCGAGTCGATGGGTGAAATTGCGAAGGGGCGGTTCGATCACCGCATCCGCGAGGTTCGCAAGGACGAGTTCGGCGAGTTGTATGCCGCCTTCGACCGGATGGCGCAGGCGTTGCAGGACCGCCAGGCGGGTGCCGACGTGGCGGTCCCGACCCCGGTGCCGCAAGGGCGCGCCGAAGCGCCGGCGCCCGCCGATGCTGCACCGATCGAGTCACCGCCGCACGCCTGAAGGCAGTTCGATGCACAACCGTCGATGCCGGCCCTCCGGCACGCCGACGCAAGCGGCGCAGGATCGCCGCAGAGGGTGGCGCGCCGCGTGTCTTTCGGCCAGCCTGGTTGCGGCCTGCGCCACCCAGGCTCCTCCTCCGCCAGTGGTGACGCCCGCCGAAGTGGCCGCCCGGCCGGCACCGCCGGCAGGCGGCCGCGTGCTCGGGCGCAGCGAGCGCTTCGTGATCTACGAGCCAGCAAAGGGCGATACCTTGCGCTCGATCTCGGCGCGTTTTCTGGGCAGTGAATCTCGCGACTGGGTCCTGGCCGATTTCAACGGCGTCGCGCAGGCCGAGGCCGAACGGCCGCTGGTGATTCCGCTGCAGACCCTCAATCCGCTGGGCGTCTACGCCGACCATTACCAGACGGTTCCGATCCTGTGCTATCACCGGTTCGGTAACGGCGGCGGCAAGATGACGGTCTCGGCCGCCAACTTCGCCGCGCAGCTGGAGTGGCTCGCGCGCAATGACTATCACGTCATCCGGCTCTCGCAGCTCGTCGGCTTTCTCGAGGGCCGCCAGCCGTTGCCGAAGCGCTCGGTGGTCATCACGTTTGACGACGGATACGAATCCGTGCATCGCCTGGCGTTGCCGGTGCTGCGCAAGCACGGGTTTCCCGCTACGTTGTTCGTCTATTCCGATTTCATCGGTGCGGCAGACGCCCTGAGCTGGGCCCAATTGCAGGAACTGGTCTCATCCGGGCTCGTCGATGTGCAGGCGCATTCCAAGACCCACCGAAACCTCATCGAGCGTGAGGCCGGCGATTCGGACGAGCGCTACGCACAGATACTCGACACCGAGGTGCGTGTTCCCAGGGAAATACTGGAGCGCAGGCTGGCGGTACAAGTGCGGCAATATGCGTTCCCGTACGGCGACGCGAACCAGACGCTGCTCGACGTGCTTGCGCGCCAGCGGTATCAGCTGGCGTTGACGGTCAATCCGGGCGGCAACGCTTTCTTCGCGCAGCCGCTGATGCTGCGCCGGACGATGATTTACGGCGATCATGACCTGGCAGCATTCAAGCTCAAGCTGCAGACCGTCCGCGGGATCAACATTCCATGAAGACGCGGCCGGCTTGCGCGAAGCTCGTCACATTGTCGTGCGCGGTCTTTGTGGGTTGCGTCTCGACAAGGCCAGTCGCGCCGTCAGCGGAGCCGTACGCGGATCAGCGGGCGATCACGAATGAATCGCCGCCGGTGCCTTCGCCGTTCGAGCAACAGCAGCGCGATCGCGCGCTGGGCTTCGCGCTGCAGCGGCGGCTCGCAGATGCTGCGCTCGCCTGGGAAGTGCTTGCCACGCTGCGCCCCGACGTTGGCGAGTACCGCGAACGGCTGGTCGATGCGCAACGCCAGATCGACGCTGCCGTGACCGAGCGGCTGCCGCGTGCCGCGCAGGCGGCCCGGCGCGGCGAGAACGACCGTGCGGCCCAGCACTACCTCGCCGTTCTGGCGCTGCAACCGCGGAACGAGGAAGCTGCCGACGCGCTGCGCACGCTCGAGCGCGAGCGCAACAAGCGCAACTTCCTGGGCAAGTATTCGCGCGTCACGATCACGCGTCGCGCGATTGCCGATGCTGAAATGCCGGTGGGTGCAGGACTGGTGGCCGGCGCCAACGACGTCGAACATGCCGCGCTGTTGGCGGGCGATGACGAATTCGACGATGCCATCGCGTTGCTCGAGCGTCGCCTCGCTGCCGAATGGCGCGACCCCGCAGCCCGACGCCTGCTCGCGAATGTGTACTACCGTCAAGCCGAGTCGCTGTTGCGGAGTGACAAGGCGGCCGCCGTTGCGGCATTGGAAAGGAGTGTGCGGCTGGATCCGACCGTCGCGCGCGCGGTGGCTCGGCTCAGGCAATTGAAGGGTGGGGCGGCGGCAACTCCGGCAGATGCTGCTTCGGGCGCATCCCCGGCGCGCACAACCATCAAGCCTGCGCGCTGAATGTCAAGACGCAACTGCATCACTTTACGTTCTTGAATTTCTCCTTGAGACTGCGCACGCGTTCCAACTCGAGGCGAGCGGTCGGATTGTCCGGTTCGAGTTCGAGCACGCGCTGCCAGCTGCCGATCGCGCCGTCGAGGTCTTGCCGCGCCAGCGCGCCGCGCGCGTTCGCGCTGTAGCGCGTGACGAGTTGCGTGCGCAGCTGCTCGGCCTTGGTGGCTGCGCCGGGCTGGTTGTGACTGGCGGCAATGAGGTACTCGGCCCGAGCGCGCGGCAGATCCGCCGCGCGCTCGGCTGCCGCGGCGTTGCGCATCGCCCGCTCGCCGGGCGTCGGCTCGGGCGGTGGGGGGCTGGCAACAGGCGGGGGAGCCGGTGCCTGAGGCGGCGGCGGTGACGCGCGCGGACCCGCTTCGGTCGGGGGCGACGGTGCTTGAGGCGGCGGGCTCGCAGCGGTTGGCGGTGCCTTGCCCGGAACGCGAATGACCTGGCCGGTGGACACCTGCTTGGGCACCTTGATGTCGTTGTAGCGCGCCAGAATGTAGAAGGCGTAAACGTCGCCGAGAAAGCGCCCGGCGATGCGCGACAGGGTGTCGCTTGGTCGTACCGTGTAGGCGAATGACTCGCGGCCGAGCACTGCGATTGGGTCGGCCGTGATCTGCCGCGAAAGGTTCTGCGCGAGCTTGTTCTGCGGATCGACGCCGATGGCGCGATTGAGCTCGGCGCGCGCCTGATCTTCATTGCCCGACTCCAGCATCTCGACGGCTGCCTGGGCGATCTTCTGCGCCTGCTGTTGCGCCGCCGGTGACGCCGGCGCGGCGATGGGCGGTGTGATCACCGGGGCAGGCGCCGCGATCGGCTCGGGCTCGCGCGGCGCGCTGGGTGGCACGGCTACTCTCGCCGGCGCGGCCGGCGGGGGTGCCTGGCACGCGGCCAGCACGCTGGCCGCCACGATGAGAAGGGCAGGCCGTTTCATCGACATCGAATGGATGGATTCACTGAGTGCAGGATTGTGCTGACTTGATTCCAGAAGGTCGCCATCACGACAGATGACGCCCCTGACGCCGATGCGCATGAGGATTCCCGGTCGCAGGGATCCGAACCATTATTGACCGGACGCAGCCGCCGGTACAAGCATGCGGCCTGGCGTATGCGCGTGACTTTGGTTCGTTGCGTGCGCAGGCAAGGAGGAGAACGATCGGGTTGCAAAGGCCTCGGATCAACGGGTACACGCGCAGTTGCGCCGTTTCCGGATGAGCCGGCGCGAGACTTCAGCCTACACCAGGAGGGCCCCTGCCGAAGCCATTCCATTCATCTCGCAACTTGCGCGCCTGGATGTTCTTGCTCGCGTGGGTCAGCGTGTCGGCCGCGGCAGCGCCGCCGACCGCTGCCCCCGCGGGCAGCGTGATCACGATTCTGGATGGCGCTGCGACGGTGCTGTACGACATGGAACGACGGGTTGCCATCGAAGGGCTGCGACTGGCCTCGACCGCGATCGTCGAGACCGGGCCCGGCACCGGCCTGTTGCGAATCGAAGCCGACGACGGCACGGTCATCGACATGGGCCCGGACACACGGGTCATGTTGTCGCCCCCCGGATTCAACGCGCGAGGCGGTCGTGCCCCCGCACTCTACCTGCTGCAGGGCTGGGCCAAGCTGAGCACCCCTGCCGGAGCCGCGGCGGTCGCGTCGCTCGCTGCTCCGGGGCTCGATGTACGCGAGCTGAAAGGGGTCTCGGTCGGGTTCGTCAGTCGCGACGAGACCTTGCTGTTCCTCGAATCCGGCGACGCGCAGTTGATTGAACGCCGCGATGGCAAAGGCACTGCGCCGCTCGTCCTCAGGAACACCGAGTTCTATGCGCGTGTCGGTGGCGACAAGGGGACGATCTCGTCGCGCCCGAAGGCGCCGGCGCTGCAGCGCCTTCCCCGCGCCTTCCGCGACACGCTGCCGCGGCGGGCCGCTGCCTTCAAGAACCGGGATGTCGAAGCGAAGACGCTGGCGCCGCCCAGCTACGCCGAACTGGAGGCCTGGCTCACCGGCGAGCCGGCGCTGCGCCGCCCGTTCCCGCGGCGTTTCGCAGCGCGCGCCCGTGAGCCCGAGTTCCGGCGTGCGCTGATCGCCAACCTGGCCGCCAGCCCGGAATGGCGCCCGTTGCTGTTTCCGCCCCCGCCCAAACCCTCGCCGATCGCACCGGCCGCGAGCGCCCTTGGCTACGGCCCGCTGAACAGATCCCGTCAATGAGTTCAAGGAGCCGTCGTGAAACTCCTCTTCAAGTTCAATTTCATCTTCATCCTGGTGTTCGCGCTCGGGCTCGTGGCAACCGGTGCCATCACCCGAAACATGCTGCAGCAAAACGCGAAGGACGAGATCCTCGATCGCGCACGCATGATGATGGAGAAGGCGGTGGCCGTTCGCAGCTACACCTCGACGCAGATCGCACCCTTGCTGGAAACACAGATGAAGTACAGCTTCCTTCCGCAATCGGTGCCGGCATATTCCGCCACCGAGGTGCTCGCGGCGATGCACCAGAAGTATTCGGACTACTCCTACAAGGAAGCGACACTCAACCCGACCAACCCGCGAGACCGCGCAGTGGAGTGGGAGGCGGACATCGTGGGCCAGTTCCGCAACGCGGCCGAGATGAAGGAGTTCGTGGGCCAACGCGACACGCCGCTCGGTCGCTCGCTGTACGTCGCGCGGCCGATCCGCATCACCAACGCGGCGTGCCTGAGATGCCACAGCACGATCGATGCAGCCCCCAAGCCGATGGTCGAGAAGTACGGCCCGGCCAACGGCTTCGGATGGAATCTCAACGAGGTCATCGGTGCCCAGATCGTCTCGGTGCCGATGTCATTGCCGCTCCAACGCGCGGACCGTGCCTTCACGCTCTTCATGGGCCTGCTGACCGCGGTTTTCGTCGTCATCGGGATCGCGCTGAACCTGATGCTGTGGCAGATGGTGGTGCGGCCGGTGAGCCGCCTGTCGGCGATCGCCGACAAGGTCAGCCTGGGAGAACTGGACGCCCCCGAATTCAAGTCGCGCAGCCGCGACGAGATCGGCGTTCTGGTCGAGTCGTTTTCACGCATGCGTCGAAGCGTGGTCCAGGCGATGAAGATGCTGGATGCCTGACCGAGTTCGCTGCGCACTGCGGCCGATCGACGCGACGCGATGCCGCCATGAACCATCCAGAGCGCCTGGGCAAGTACCGCATCACCGAAGTCATCGGTGAAGGTGCCATGGGGGTCGTCTACAAGGGATTCGACCCCGACATTCAGCGCGTGGTCGCGCTGAAGACGATCCGGCGGCAGTCCGGCGACGGGGCGGAGAACGAAGCGATGGCCACGGCGCGCTTTCGCAACGAGGCGCAGGCGGCAGGCCGGCTGTCGCATCCTGGCATCGTGGCGGTGTACGAGTACGGCTGCGATGCAGAGGTCGCATTCATCGCGATGGAGTACGTCGAGGGCAACAGCCTGGCCCGCTACCTGTCACAGGGCGTGCGATTCTGCGATGCGGATATTCTCAGTCTTGTCGTGCAACTTCTCGATGCGCTCGAGCATGCGCATTCGCAAGGGGTCTGGCACCGTGACATCAAGCCGTCCAACCTGGTCGTGACGCGCGCCGGCAAGCTCAAGGTCGCAGACTTCGGCATCGCACGCATCGACTCGCACGGGCTGACCAAGACCAACATGGTGATCGGAACGCCGAGCCACATGGCGCCGGAGCAGTATCTGAGCGGTCCGCTGGACGGGCGCGTCGACATCTACTCTGCGGGCGCGCTGTTGTACGAGTTGCTGGCGGGGCGGCCGCCGTTCAACGGCAGCGCCGAAGCTCTGATGTACAAGACGCTCAACGAAGTGCCGCCGCCGCCGTCGCAAGTCGATCAGCTCGGTCGATCCGCGCTCTACGACCCAATCACGGCGAAAGCCATGGCGAAGATTCCCGCGCAGCGCTACGCCAGCGCTGCGGAGTTTCGTGCCGCGGTCATGGCGACGATCGACGAGCCGGTGAGTGGCACGTTGTCGGACAAGACCATCATCATGCAGCCGTTGCAGCGCCAGCATGCTGCCGCGGCGAGCCCTTCCGGGACGAACGCGGGTGCGCAGCCGGCGGGCGCAGGTTTCGCCTGGACCACCGGACCGCCGAGTGGCTGGGATCCGGCGACACTGTCGCAGATCGAGGCCGTGCTTGCACGGCATGTCGGCCCGATCGCCAGAGTCCTCGTCAGACGTGCTGCGCGCGAGTGCAGCGATTCATCGACGCTGCGTCGACGGCTCGCCGACCACGTGCCCGACCCGGTCGAGCGCGCGACATTCATCGGCCAGCCGCTTTCGAGTGCGACGCCGGTATCGCCAGGGGAAAGGGGATCCACGGGACCGGGCGCCGGGTCGGCTGCGGGCTTCGGGGGTGCAGCTCTCAGCGAAGCCATGATCGAGCAGGCCCAACGGTTGCTGGCCCGACACCTCGGGCCGATCGCGAGAGTGGTCGTGAAGAAGGCGGCAGCGCGGGCGACCGGCCGCGAAGAGTTTCTTTCGCTGCTCGCCCAATCCATTTCCGAGGCCCCTGGGCGAGAGCAGCTTCTGGCGGAATTATCACGAGCGGTCTGACCGAAACACAGCGAGGCCGACACAGTCGCTGGCGCGAAATGAGGCAATGCATTGCAGGCCGCGTGAAGAGTGACTTTCGTTCATTGATGCGACGTGCTTCGACGACGACGATGCTTTCGCAACCTGATGCTTCTGCCGGGCTTCCGGCGCCACCGCGGACGCGTTTCCATCGCGTCCGATGTGCTGCCGACCGAACCGGCCCTGGCGCTCGATGGCAATGACGGATGAACGACCATGACCATGACCCTGCGCGCGCTTTCGCTCAATGATCATCCGTTGACCCAGCCCATCACGGCGCATTTCGACGCGGAAGGCGGCAGCATCGGGCGCTCCGACCACAACACGCTGGCGTTGCCGGATCCCGAGCGCCACATCTCGCGCCAGCACGCCGAGATCAGCGTTCGCGGCAGCGCCTACCTGATCAAGAACGTCGGCAGTGCGAACCCGATCATTGTGCGCGGTCAGGCGCTGGCCCGTGGCGAGTCGGCGCCGCTCGTCCACCGCGACCAGGTGCGGATCGGCGGATACCTGCTGGAAGTGATTCACGAAGCGGCCGATGACGGCGAGGCAACCACGATTGCGCGCGGGCGCGCGGCGGTCGACGCGCGAACCCCCGCGATGGCACGCCGCGGAGCGGCATCGCAGGGTACCGGCCTTGCACCGCGCACGACCCCTGGAATCGCCTCTGCCGGCGTCGGCGACCTGGGCGCGCCGCTGTCCCGATCCAACCCGTTCGCCCAATTGCTCGGCGACCCGGTGCCGGCGCCACTCGCACCCGACCCAGCCGGTGTCGCGCCGCCGGCGAAACGTGCGCTCGGCGGCCTGTCTGAGGCGCGCATCGATCCATTCGACAATCCCCAGCCTGCTCCCGCCGGCATGTCGCCCTCGTCCGCCGCGTGGGCAACCCCGCGGTCGGCGCCCGGCCGACCGCTGCTTCCTGACGACTTCGACCCATTTGCCGCACCGGCACCAGCACCTGCGGCGGTACCTGCAGCGCATGCGTTCGCGCCGTCTGCCGGTGGCGGGGGGTTCGATGACCTCATCCCGAGTGCCGCACCCGCCTCGATCGATCAGTTGTTCGGCTTGCAGCGCGGGGAACGCGATCCGCTGGTCGATTTCATGGCCGACCTGAGCCCACTTAACGCCGCCGGGTCGAAGGCCAAACCTGAGGCGGCGATGTCGACAGACCCGATGGCGCTGTTCGGCGCTGCACCTGTCAGCCCTGTCTCTTCCGAGGGCATGTCGACTCCGGCAGACAACGTTCCGGAGTTGCGCGCCGCGTTCGTCCCGCAGGCCGTGCGCCCAACGCCTGTGCCGTCCGGCGCGGCGGCGAACGCCGCGATCTCCGATCCGATGCGCGACGGTGACTCTCGTCACGCCCCGGCACGCGCGAGCATCCCGACGCAGCGGCAGGCCGCGGGTGCCGCATCGGTTGCAGCGCCGGATGACGCATGGAGTGGTTCCCCGGGTGAGCTGTGGAAAGCGCTTTGTGAGGGGGCCGGCGTTTCACTCGATCCGCCGCAGGGCGTCAACCCCGAGTTGATGCGCGTCGTCGGCGGCCTGTTGCGCGCAGCGGTGGCGGGGACGCTGCAATTGATGATGGTTCGTGCAACCGCGAAACACGAGCTGCGTGCGCAGGTCACGATGATTCAGGCGCGCAACAACAATCCGCTGAAGTTCTCGCCCGATGCGAGGTCGGCGCTGGAGCAGATGTTGCAGCCACCGCTGCGCGGCTTCCTGGCCGGCCCGGCGGCCATGACGGACGCGATGCACGACCTGGTGGGCCACACCATCGGCACGATGGCCGGCACCCGCGCCGCGCTGGAAGGTGTGCTGGATCGGTTCACGCCGCAGCAACTCGAAGCCAAGCTGGTCGGCAAATCGATGCTCGACAGCCTGTTGCCGATGAACCGCAAGGCCAAGCTCTGGGAGCTCTATCTGCACCACTTCGACACCATTCGCAACGAGGCGCACGACGACTTCCACACGCTGTTCGGCAGGGCCTTCCTGGCGGCCTACGAGCAGCAGCTCGACCGGTTGCAGCGCGAAGAGTCTGGCAAGGGCTGAGCCGGCGATGCTCGAGATCACGATGGCCACCTGCAGCGATCGCGGCCGGCGCGCGGCGAACGAAGATGCGCTGCGCGCCGGCCAGGCCGACGCAACGCGCTACGCGGTGCTGGCCGACGGCGCGGGGGGCCACGACGGTGGAGCCGAGGCGTCGCGCCGCGTTGTCGAGCACATCGAGGCCGCGCTCCGCGCGACGAGCTCGGCTTTCACCCCGGAGAACCTGACGCAGGCGCTGCTGTCGGCCGACGCGGAACTGCAGCGCGAACAAAGAGGAGCGCAAGGACGACACCGCATGCACGCGACCGTCGTCGTGCTTTGGATCGACAGCCGCACCGACCGCGCGGTCTGGTCCCATGTGGGCGATTCACGACTGTACCGGTTTCGCTACGGAGCGATCGATCTGGTGACGGCGGACGACAGTGTCGTGCAGCGCATGCTCGACGGCGGGCTGCTGACGCCGCAGCAAGCGCAGGATCATCCGATGAAAAGCCAACTGCTCGCCGCCATCGGCATGCAGGACGGTGTCGAGCCGCATACGCCGGCCGATGCGGTCGAGCTCGACGACGGCGATGCGTTCCTGCTCTGCACCGACGGCTGGTGGGGTTCGCTGAACGACGTGGACCTGACAGGCACCTTGTCGGACGCGGCGACGCCGCAGGCCTGGCTCGATGCCATGCGCGAGCTCATCGGTGCCCGTGGCGCAGCCGGGCAGGACAACTTCAGCGCCATCGCGGTGTGGGTCTGCGATCCCTCGGAATCGACCCGCTCAATGAGCCTCGCCGAATCGATCGTCCCCGCGCCTGTCGCTGGTCCATGACTTGTGGTCCATGAATTCAGGCCCCTGACAGCATTTCTGCAAAGGCTGCCGGATCGGGCAGACCATGCACCACGCTCGCCGTCGCGTCGCGCCCGGCGTTGCCGTGTCGCCACCAGATCGAACAGCCTTCGAACCGCGCCAGCAACTCATCGATGGCAATCGCATGCATCAGGTGATTCAGCGTGGCCCGGGGGCCGAGTTGGTAGCGGTCGCCGATCGACGTGGGGTGCAGCGTCAGCGCCGCGGGCGCACCAGGGGTCGGCCATGGCGGCGCGTCGCGCAACGCCTGCTCGAACGCGTCGATCGATGCCTGTTCCTCCAGGGTGTGCGTCGCTGCGCGCGCAAGGTGGTCGAACCACGCGTCCAGGTGGTCGAGCGCGATGCGGTCCAGCGGCGGGCGGGTGCGCCGGTGCGCGATCAGCAGTGGGAAGTAGCGTCCGACGTTGTCACAACTCGGCATCAACACCCCGAACCACCAGTGCGAATCGGCCACGCCAGGGGCCCAGGCGAAGCGCATCACCGGTGCGGTGAGATACACATCGAGCCATTGCTCGCCCAGTTGTTCGCGGCTGGCAGACACGGCGCGCGAAAGCCAGGCGTCGCCCAGCTGGATGAATTCGGCGGGCAGGCGCCGGTTGGCGAAATCGCCGAGCGTCGCCAGCTTGCCGTACCAGCCCGGTGCGTCGCGTGCGCCGGCATCCGCAGGGGCGCTCATTGGTGCACCCGAAGCGGTGCGTGCGTTCGCGCCGCGGGGCAGCAAGGGCCGCGGGTTCTGAACGCACCCGCCCGCGAACCTTGGCGGCCCGGCGTGTTCATAGCCCGGACGGACACGAGAATTCGGCCAGCTCGCGCAGCCCGAATGGATTGCGCACGCTGCTGGCCGTGACATCGAAAACCGTCTTGCGACCGTCGACATCGAAGGTGGCGCGGAACCGCTCCGGCGAATTGCCAGGCTCGATTCGCACCCGGTCGAACATCCGAAACAGCGCCCACGGGCCTTCGGTGAACATCCCCGCATTCGCGCTGGCACTTGGGGGTGAGACCTGGACGCGCACCTGCGAACTGCCACGCGGGCCGGGCCACTGCACGGTCGTGGGGATCTGCGGCCCATGCGCATAGCGCACGACCTGGCCATCAACATCGAGGATGAACTGCGTGAGTTCGCGGTCCATTTCGACCGGCTTGAACTCGAGCCGCAGCGAGGGCGTGGCACCGGCAGGGAAGAAGGTTTCACGGATCACCGCTGCGCGCTGGAACTGTGGCAGCGTGCCGCTGTCCGTGCCCAATGGAGTCCCCTCGACGGATCGGAATCGCCACGGCCGCGCGCTGGTGTCGACGAACGCGGCGAGCTTTTCCTGGAAAACGCGGTCGATCTTGCCGCCGGGACCGAAGACCTGCGCGAAATCCGCCTGCGTGGCATCGCGCGTCGAGCGGCGATCGAGCGGGTAACGTCCGGCGACCGCCTGATTGCAGAACTCGCCGACCTGCGATTTCACCTCTTGCGCGAGGTTCTGTCGCACCATGATCTGCGACACGTGCGCGCTGCTGGTCGAGAGGTTGTCGAGCATCGAACGCACGGGCTGTGGCAACCGGGCGGCTTCCGACTTGACCTTGTTCGGTACTGGCGAAGGCGGCGGCGTTGCTCCGCCCTTGACCGCGGTCTCCACCGCGTTCAACAGCACATGGACTTCGCCGATCAGCGCCACGGTGTCCTCGATCGGCGCCTTGCCGCCCTCGGGTGCGGTGGCCAGCTGGCGCAGGCTCGTGAACCGATCGTCGACGATGCTTTCCAGACGCGCGGTTGGAGCGACGGGCTTTTTCGGCGCGATCAGCTGCGTGATCGCCTGGCTCCCTTTCTTGATCGCGCCGGCCGCACGGTCTTCGGCCTTTTCGATCACGCTCTTGCGCGCGGAGTCGCCCAACGTGGTCTCGCGCGCAAGCGCCTTCACCAACAGTGGCAGCGGGCTGTCGGGGGCCGACAGCAGCCGCGCCGTCTGCACCGACTGCGCGAGGCTGGTCAGCGGCACGATGCGGATGTCGGCGATGAAGGTTTCCCAGGTGACGGCGTACTCGTTGAGATAGATTCGTCGCACTTCGTCGGCCAGCGACCCGGCGGCCGCCGGCAGGATCGTCGCACCGCGGGGCGGCTCCGCGACTCCCAGCACCCAACCCTGCTCCTCGAAGAGTTCGGCACTGACCCGCCCGACCTCGCTCTGAAATCCCTTGTGATAGCCGGTGTACGAGAACAGACCCGGCACTCCCTTGGTGAGCGGTCGGCCGCTCGCGCGCGTGAACACCAGCGCGGCGTTATTGCCGGCGGCGCGCACCACACTGAATTCCGGGTAGTCGGCGCCCAGGCCCTGCTGGCGCATCCGGTTGTAGACGCGCTGAGGCAGCGGCACGGAGGTCAACAGGCTGCGCGTCGCGGCCACCAGCGCCGTGTCCTTTGGCACGGGCGAGACCACCGTGCCCTGCGCCAACAGCGCGTCGAGGTGCTGGCTGAGTTCGGCGCGCTGTTCGGTCGTCAATTCCCGCGCCAGCTGCGCGTCCCAATCCTGCTCGACGTGGTTCTTCAGCACGGCCGCGTCGAGTCGCTGCGGGTCGTGCAGCATCAGATAGGCCTTCAGTGCCTCGTACTGTGTCTCGGGGGCGTCGCCGCCCTGGCGCAGTTGCCCCTCGACGCGAAGTGCCAGGCGGGGCAGCACCGCGTCGACCAGCATGCGGTTGTAGGCCGCGTGCGCGGCACTGTCGAGCTTTCGGCCCTGGAACAGGCCGTACCCGAGCGACGCCGGCACCGCACCATCGATGCCGGGGGTCGCGAGACGGCGCGTCTCTTCGAGCGCGGGTACGATTGGCAGCAGATCCGGAGAGTTGCGATTGGGTGTGGTCTGGACCAGCTTGCGCACGGCGTCGACGCGCGCTCCGACGTCGGCCACGTAGCGGCGGTTGTTGGCGTAGCTGATGCTCCAGACGGTGATCGCGCCAGCGCTCAGCAGGGCTGCGGCCGCGTAGCCGGCAATAGCCAGTTGGGTGCGGCGCCTTTCCCATTTGAGATTGGTCCCGGCCAGCCCGCTCTCGGCGAACACCACGCCGCTCAGCAGCCTCGAGAGGAAGTAACTCTTGCCGCTCGAACGGTTCGGCGCAAGCATCGCGTGCTCGAGCCGGTAGGTCCGCGCGACCCTGCCCAGCATGCGGTCGATCGGCGTACCTTCCTGGGTACCGCTGATGAAATACACGCCACGAAGCAACGGATTGGTGTCGAACTTCGACGGCGAGAACACCGCATCGACGAACTCCTGGAGCACCGGGTGCAAGCCGGCGAACTGGTTCGGGAAGGCGTAGATGCTGGCGCGTCGTTGCGGGTCGGGTTCATGCTGCAGCCTGTCGATCAGGCCGTCGGTCAGGCGCTGTTGCAAGAGATCGAACTCGGCGCTGAAGCGGCCTGGACCAGGTGTGGCCTTGTCGTCGAGCGCAAAGGTGAAGCCCCAGGGCGACGCCCGCTGCTCCTTGTCGAGTGTCGCGAAGTAATCCATGAATCCAGCCATCAGGTCGCACTTGGTGACCATCAGGTAGATCGGAAAGCGGATCCCCAGATCCTGCTGAAGTTCCTGCACGCGCAGTCGAACTGTGGCTGCATGCTGCGCGCGCTCGTCGGCGTTGCGCGTCAGCAGGTCGGGCGTCGAGACCGTGATGAGAGCGCCGTTGATGGGTTGCCGCGGCCGCGCGTTCGCCAGCATCTTGAGGAAGCCGCTCCAGGTGCTGCGATCGGTCTCGCGATCACTGTCCTGGGTCGTGAACCGGCCGGCGGTGTCGATCAGCACCGCCTGGTCAGTGAACCACCAGTCGCAGTGGCGCGTGCCGCCGATGCCGCGCACGGCATGATCGCCGACTGCCTCCGCGAGAGGGAAAGTCAGGCCGCAATTGTGGAGCGCCGTCGTCTTGCCGGACCCGGGCGCGCCGATGATCAGATACCACGGCAGCTCGTACAGATAGCGCCCGCCGAGCTTGGCAGACCATCCTGCGAGCAGCTTGCCGGAACCGAAGCGCGCGCGCTTCAGCGTCAGCAGCGCGCGTTCGAAACGCTCGCGCACCGCCGCGAGGTCCGGACTCTCGGCGTCCTTGCGCGCAGTGCCCGATGGTGCGGCCATGAGCTGGTTGACGACGGCAGCGTTGCCGCGGCGCGCACGCCATGCCTTCAGCGCCATGACGAGAACGGCAAACCCCACCACCGCGCCGATCGTGATCCAGCGCGAGCGCTCGGTCTCCAGCGGTTCGCGGCCCGCGACAGCGACGAGCGGCCCGACGATCCAGATCACCAGCGACACCGCCACCAAAAGCACCGCGATCAGTACCCAGCGGTTGAAGATGAGACCGAACAGCTTCTTCATGACTTGCCCGCCGGTTTGGAGGCACCCGCCGCATCGGCGCCGCGACCGACCATCAGCGTGACCTCGACGCGCCGGTTCAGCGCGCGGTTGGCCGCCGTGTCGTTTGCAACCAGTGGCTCGCTGTCAGCACGGCCTTCGGCCTGCACCCGCTCCGCCGGAACCTTGCGCTCGACCAGCAGGCCGCGCACCGTGCGTGCGCGCGCTTCGGACAGATGCCAGTTGGACGGGAAGCGCGCCGATCGCATCGGCGAGCTGTCGGTGTGGCCAGTCACCAGCACCTGGCCGCCTGCCAGCGCAAGCGCGTCTCCGATGCGGGCCATCAATGCCTCGCGTTCGGGTATCAGGGTCGCGCTCGCCGGCGCGAACAATCCGTCGCCGCGCAGCGTGACCACGCTGCGGTCGACGTCGTCGCGCACCGCGACCAGACCCGCCTTGATGTCGGACTGCAGGAACTGGGCGAGCCGCGGCTTCGGCGCGGCCTGCGCGACCGCGACCACCGGCGACGGCAGGCGCAGGCCTTGAATCCGGGCGAACACCGGGTCGGACTCGTTGCTCAGCGATGTCGACAGGCCAATGTGCACAGCCACCAGGATCAACGCCGCCACGGCAGTCAGCGCCGCCAGCGGCAGCCAGCTCAGCCCTGCGCGCCGTTTCACGGTCTGGCCCTGCCAGTGCTGCGCGAGCGCCGGCGAATGGTCGCCGCGCTGCTGCTTCACGATCTGCGCGAGCTTGTCCCGCACCGCCTCGAGTTGCGCGCGCCCGTTGTCGATGACGCGGTAGCGCCCTTCGAAGCCGAGCACCAGGGCGCAATAGATCAGTTCGAGCAGATCGCGGTTGGCCTCGGGCTTTTCGGCCAGGCGCGCCATCAACTGGAATACCTTCTCGCCGCCCCAGGTCTCGTTGTGAAACATGGCCAGCAGGCTGTTGCCGGCCCACACGCCGGATCCGCCCCAGGGCGTGTCGGCCGCGGCCTCATCGATCATCGTGCACAGCACATATCGCGCCGCCATCACGCGCTCGGGAGCGATCCCGGCGCTCGCCGCCTGCGCCGCGAAATCGCGCACACCCTGGGCGAGCGCATTGCGCAACGCGACCGGGTCGCCCACCTGCCGGGTCGCGCGAAGTTGCGTCACCACCAGCAGCAGCGGATTTGCCAGGGTGACCAGCGGGTTCAGGCCAGTGGCGGGGGTGCCCAGTTCGGTAGCCGCATCGCGCGGCGGCTCGACCGCCCGCTGTGCACCGCTGCGGCCTCCGGGGTTCGGCTTGATGAACGTGCGCTGCTCGTCGAGCTGGGCGAACGGGTCGGTGATGCCGGAGGGATCCATCTCGACTGGCTCAGGTCAGGTTCACTGGCGGATCGCCCACAGCTCGAGTTCAAGCCCCGGGAAATCGCCCGCGACATGGAGTGCAAGGCTGCCGCTGCGCTCGAGCTGCTTCCACAAATCGCCGCCGCGGTCGAGCTCGAAATAGTGGAAGCCGGCGTGAAACGGCAATTGCCGTGGCGCGGTTGGCAGCAAGCGCATCGTGACACCGGGCAGTTGCAGGTTGACGAGGTCGCGCAGGCGATCGACCGGGCCGAGCTTGGACTGTGACGGAAAGCGCTGGCGAAGCTGGTCGGAGGGCATCTGTGCATTGACCGCCAGCACGAAATTCGAATGGCGTGCCAACTCGGGGTCGGGGAAGACGCCGATGCGCACGCCGTGGCTACGCTCGGCCAGTTCGATCTGCAACGCGTTGCGTTCCAGCACGACCGACAGCATGCGCCGCAACGCATCGATGACCGGCGCGAAGGTGCCACTCAGGTCGACATGCCGGTAAACAGGAAAGTCCGCGGCATGGCGCGACTCACTGGCAAAGGTGGCGAGCTCGCCGGCAAGCTGCAGGCACGCGAGATGGAAGTCGCTCGGATGCACATGCGGTGCGCCCGCATGCTGTCGAAACACCGGCTCGGCGCGATTGAGTGCCTGCAGCATCAGGAAGTCGGTCATCTCGGAGACACCGTGGCTAAGCTGCCCCATGCGCGACGCGAGCAAGCGGGCGCGCTGCTGTATCAGCCCGTGCAACAGCGACGCGGTGGCCGACAACTGCGCGCTCGCCTCGATGCGCGTTTGCGGCGCGATATAGCCCCGATCCAGAATGACCTGGTTGTCGGCGCGCCGCTCCACGACGCGAGCGACGCCGAGCAACGCATAGGCATCGGTGGCATCGCGCGCCCGAACCAGGCTCAGGTTCAATGCCCCGGTCTGGACCGGCTCGGGCTCGTCGCCGGCGTTGGTGTGATCGCGCAGCTCTTCGTTGACGGCGCGGAAACGGCACAACTCGCGTGCGGAAGCGTCGCCGAAGTCGATCTCGGTGACGCCCGCGCGCGCCACGGGCGCGGCGAGGTAAACGATCTCGGACTTCACATCCGGCTGCAGTTCCAGGGGCACCGGAACGGCGTCCACAGTCGGCATCATGAACGGTGTGCCATCGGGCAAGACCCCGCTCGCACGAACGAGCCCCAGGCGACCGACGGCGAGCAGGCCCTCGTCGAGGACGAGCTCGAAGAAGCCCCAGGCATGCGGTCCGGTGGCGCGCACGCGCAGGTCGATCAGGTGTTCGACATGGCGCGCTTCCTGTTGGAAGTGGTGCGGCTGCAGGAACATGCCCTGCGACCAGATGACCTTGCTGCGCCAACTCATGGGGTCGAGATCCGGAGCTATTTCGACACGGTGGCGGTGATCGACAACTCCTCGGCGCGGATCACTATGCGCTGTTTTTGCCCGGGCTGTATCGCAACCACGCTGCGCCACTTGGCATGGTCCAGGTCGCGAAAAGCCGCAAAGACCCCGACAAGGCGCGTCTCGGGTGCCCCCATCTTCGTCAGCGGACGCGAGTCTCCCGGGTTGAGCATGAATTCCTCACGGCTCACCATCTCGGCTCCAAGTTCGGTCTGATCGCGTTGATAGAGCGACACGAAATCTGCGCTGTTGAACGCGGTGGCCGATTTCAGCTCGTACACACGCACGAGCAAGGGCGAGGGTCGCTTGCTGACGCTCGGATTGACCGTTGCGGAGGCTTGCACCACGCCGGTGATCTCGGTGGGCGTGGGAGCGCTGGCACAAGACGCGATCAGCACTGCGACGAGAGCCCGCGACGCCCACTGGACGCCATGCGTTCGCGCCGCACCCGCGCAATTCGTCGGGCGCTGCGTCTGTCTCGAACATCTCGCCAATCCGATGAGGCCCACGCTGCTCTCCAGTGACGCAAGAATAGCCAGCGTCGACCCTTTCTCTGCGTGACTTAGGTAACTCGAGAGGCGCGATCCGCAGCGCGGTTGCACACGCCGACCGACGCCATCACGTCAAACGAGGCCTACACTCGCGGGCCAATGCAAACACATGGATCTGGCGTGAAACCTTGCCGGTGGGCACTTGCGATCGGAGTGGCCGCAGCGCTGACCAGCGCCAGCTGGCCGGCACGGGCTCAGGACGAGATCTCGTTCGAGGCTTGCGTTGATTTGCTGCGGCGCGAGCGGCCCCAGCAACCGCCGATACGCGCCGAGACGTTCGACCGGTACACCCGTGGCGCGCTCGACCTTCGACCGGCGATCCGGGCAGCAACCGACAGCCAGCCCGAGTTCAGGCTGCCGGTGTGGGACTACACGGCCCGTCTGGTCGATCCGCAGCGGATCACCGACGGCAAGGCAGTGCTGAACTCGCAGACGACTACGCTGCAGGCCATCGCGTTGCGGCATGGCGTCGATGCCGCCACGGTGGTGGCCGTCTTCGGGGTCGAGACGGACTACGGCAGGGTCGAAGGCCGCTATCGCGTCATCGACGCGACCCTGAGTCGGGCCTGCCTTGACCTGAGCAGCAAGGAGCGCAAACGCCACTTTTTCGCGGCGTTGTGGCTGTTGCAAGAGGGGGTGGTCAAGCCGGAGTCCTTTCGTGGCTCATGGGCCGGTGCGTTTGGCATGACGCAGTTCATGCCGGGAACCTTTGTCACCTACATGGACGATGGCGACGGTTCGGGCGCGGTCGACATCGTTGGCAGTGCAGCCGACGCTTTGGCGACGACCGCGAATTACCTCGCCGGCATGGGCTGGATCGAAGGGTTGCGTTGGGGCATCGAAGTGGCTCGGCCGAAAGCCGCGTCGAGCGACTGGGTCGCCGCGGAGCGTGACCACGCGTGTCTCGCACCGAGCGCCCCGCTCGAAAAGTGCCGGACCATCGAGCAATGGGCGGCTCTGGGTGTGACCGCAGTGTCGATCGGCGCAGGCACGAGCGATGCCCCGCTCGGATTGGCGAAGGGCACACGCGCCGCTCTTCTCGCGCCCGGCGGGCACGAGGGGCCAGCGTGGCTGGTGACCCGCAACTATCACGCGATCTGGCAATACAACCGCGCCGACGCCTATGCATTGGCGATCGGCCTGCTGTCGGATGCATTGCGCGGCGATGCGCCGCTGCGAACCCCCTGGGCCACCGATGATCCGGGAATCTCGCGCGCCGAGCTGAGCCGGTTGCAGCAAGACCTGATCCGGCGCGGCCACACCGACGTGGTAGCCGACGGGTTCGACGGGCCGCGCACGAGAGAGGCGATCCGCGCCGAGGAGAAGCTGCGAGGCTGGCCCGAAACAGGTCGGGCCGGAGCGCGGATTGCGCGAACGCTGAGCGACTCGCCGGCTGGGGGCACGGAAGCGACGCAGCAAACTCCGGCGGAGGAGATTACGCCGGATCAGGCACCGTGAACCGATGAAAAGACAAAGGCCCGAGTTCTCGCGAACCGGGCCTTCGGTCTTTTGGCGCGTTCGGCTACCGCAATGCCACCTCGACGCGCCGCCTGGCGAGCGCTTCGTTCGTCGCCGCGCCGCCGGTCGCATCGGTGGAGCCGCTGACGACGGCCGTCTTGCCCGTGGCCACGCCCCTCGCGACGTCAGCCAGCGCGCCGTTCGCGCCACGCGCCAGCTCGGCCTTGCCGGTCGCGAAGTAGAACTTCACGACATCGGCTTGGACCTTGAACGACGCGCCCTCCGCAGCGGAATGCGCCACGGTCGCGGGCGCCGCGCTTGAATGCCCAGCCGCACCACTCGTCGCCATCCCCGCCGGCAGCAACGGAACGATCAGCAGCGCGACGATGTTGATGATCTTGATCAGCGGATTCACGGCCGGGCCGGCGGTGTCCTTGTACGGGTCGCCGACGGTGTCGCCGGTCACGGCGGCCTTGTGGGCATCGCTGCCCTTGCCGCCGTGATGGCCGTCTTCGATGTACTTCTTCGCATTGTCCCAGGCGCCACCGCCGGTGCACATCGAGATCGCGACGAACAGGCCGGTCACGATCGTTCCCATCAGCAGGCCGCCGAGCGCGGCCGGGCCGAGCAGCAGGCCAACGACGATCGGCACCACCACCGGCAGCAGGCTCGGCACGACCATTTCCTTGATCGCCGCGGTGGTCAGCATGTCGACCGCCGCGCTGTAGTCGGGCTTGCGTTTGCCGGCCATGATGGCGCCGTCCTGGAACTGCCGCCGAACTTCGACCACCACCGAGCCCGCCGCGCGGCCGACCGCTTCCATCGCCATTGCGCCGAACAGGAAGGGGATCAGCCCGCCGATGAACAGGCCGACGATGACGCGCGGGTCGCTCAGGTCGAAGCTCACGTCCATGCCGCGGCCTGCGAGCGAGTGCGTGTAGTCGGCGAACAGCACCAGCGCAGCCAAGCCCGCCGAGCCGATGGCGTAGCCCTTGGTCACCGCCTTGGTGGTGTTGCCGACGGCGTCGAGCGGGTCGGTGACGTCGCGCACCGACTTGGGCCACTCGGACATCTCGGCATTGCCACCGGCGTTGTCGGTGTTGGGGCCGTAGGCGTCCAGCGCGACGACGATGCCGGCCATGCTGAGCATCGACGTGGCAGCCACCGCGATGCCGTACAGGCCACCCAGCTGGTACGCGGCGAGGATGGCGG